>CAZIHS010000015.1:0-16173 GCA_964538765.1 uncultured Gammaproteobacteria bacterium
AACCTAAACACAGGCAGAAACAAATCAAAAAAGCGCCCAAATTACAACGGTGCCCCAAAATCTGACTTTCGGAAAATTGACCGACTGTTTCGTTGGCGGCGCACAGCGCCGCCCATGCGTTTTGCCCCGACAAATCCTCTGCGCTCGGCGCGGTGAGCCGCGCCTCGCGCCCGCCCAAACGGAGGTTCGAGCCAAAGATTTCTTTGGCCGCAACCTTTTTGGCAAAAAGGTTGCCCTCCCGCGCGATTTGAGGCAGATTTTCTGCCTCTTTTATCCATTCTGACATCGGTTCGAGCCAGCCAGTCCGCTTTTGTTTAATCCGCGCCATTTGTTCTTCCAGCGACTTCTTTTCACTCAATAACTTTGCTTTCTCATTTCGGTAGATTTCACGTTCAATATCTTGCTCTAAATATCCATCAAGAAGTCGCTGGAGTTTTGTTTGAATGGCGCGGATTTTGGTTCCGGCTTCCTGAGCAAAAGCGGTTGAGGATTGGGCGGCTTCGGTTTTCTCTTTTTCAAGCATGATGTTTAATTCCGCCGCCCAATCCGGTCTCAAAGAAAATTTTTGAAGAAGTGCGGAAACTTGTTTGTCCAGTTCCTCTTGGCGAATACAAGGTTCAGGACATTTCACCGCCTTGTTTTTCTTGGTGCAGTGGTAATAGACATATTCGTGAACATTTCCATTTTTTTGCTTCTTAACCTTGTATTCGCCAGTAATAGCCATTCCGCACGAGGCGCAGGAGAGTAGTCCGCAAAATGGTTGCGGGTCATTCTTTTGCTTGTATTGCGGACGGCTTCTCTCTTTCAAAACCTCCTGCGCCCTGTCAAAAATTTTCTTTGAGACAGCTGGCTGGTGCTTGCCTTCGTGAACTTCGCCAGCATAGCGAAAGAGGCCGATGTAAAACGGATTGGAAAGGATAAAAGAAATTCTGTCTCGGTGGAGTCGCTTGCCGTTCCTTGATTGTATTCCGTGTTGCGCCAAAAAGTTTGAGATGTCTTCCAGTCGTGAGCCGTTTTTGGCGTATAGCTCAAAAGCGCGGCGAATCACAACTGATTTCTTTTTGTCCACCACAACAGTTTTGGTGCGGCTATCGTTTATGTAGCCAACAGGTGCCAACGCCGGATATTCGCCGCGCCTCACTTTTTGGCGCAACCCTCGTTTTGTGTTTTCGGCAAGCGAATCCACATAATATTTGCTTTGCCCAAAGGCGATATTGAGCATGAACTTTCCTTGTGCCGTATTTTCGTACCAAAATTGCGGGAATTTGAGCGTAGCAAGTCCACCGCCGTCCAAAAGGTAGATAATCTTTCCACCATCAACAGAATTGCGCGCCAATCTGTCGGGGTGCCAAGCCAAAATTCCGTTGGCCTCGCCCTTCTCAATCCGCGAGAGCATAGCATTAAAAATGGAGCGGCCCGGAATTTTGGCACTTTGCTTTTCAATAAACTCCTCAACGATATTTAGTTTTTCTTGTCTCGCAAAAGCGCGCAATTCTGTGATCTGCGCTTCGATACTCAAAACCTGCTTGTCCTCTACATCGGTGGACTTGCGGGCGTAGAGAAAATATTTGTAGTTATTGTTCATGCTCATATATTTTTTAATTGGGCAAAGCAAAGCCGAGACAGAATTTCTAAATCGCGCGGGAGGCGAACCTCCGTTTGGGCGGGCGCGAGGCGCGGCTCACCGCGCCGAGCGCAGAGGATTTGTCGGGGCAAAACGCATGGGCGGCGCTGTGCGCCGCCAACGAAACAGTCGGTCAATTTTCCGAAAGTCAGATTTTGGTGTGTCTTTACAACACAGCTCGAACTCATTTTATCCGAAATTCCTGACCGAAACCAGCCGCTTCGCTCCGCCGCCGCTCGCTGACGCTCGCCAGCCAGCAAAAAAGTTTTCTCTGCGTTTTTGATGTGCGCGCGACCAATTTCTCCTAAAAGGAAAAGAAAACTTTTTTGCTGGCTTCTGCTCTGAACGAGCAGGCGGCGGGGCTCTACGCGCTCGGGCGCGGCGGAATTCCCCCCACACCCCCCTTCCGCCGCGCCCTCGCTTCTGCGACGAAAAAATTTTTCGGGCTTCAATTCTTTTCCTTGCCCCACCCTCCCTGCGCGGAAAAGGTTAAGGAGCTCCCTAAAATTCATTTGATAAAAAGTGAAAAATTGCATATACTAAATCGTGATAGTGAAACTCAACGCTCTATACTAACTATCATAGTATAGTTATACGAATTATGTCAAAGGCAAAATCCACAATAGGTGACAATATGAAAAAATACCGACAAAAGCTCGGTATTTCTCAAGATGTGTTGTCCAAGCGAGCAAATCTCGCTTTTCATACCATTGCGAAGATTGAAGCCGGAGCAACGCCAAACCCGACCATTGAAACAGTAAAGAAAATCGCCGAAGCGTTAGAAATTTCGCTCGACGATTTAATGAAAGAATAACTATGAGTAATATCGTAAAAACAAATTCCTCTCTTGATGAACCACTAGAGAAGCGAGAATTGGAGCGTGCTATTGCTGAAAAAGAAAAGCTCCTTGTAGCAATTCTTGAAAAAGCCGAGCAGATGAAAATAGATTTATCGGTTCTCAAACAAGAATACGATATTAAAATCGGACGGCTATATTTGCGCCTTGATGAAGTTGATTTAGAAATTTTGAAATTCAAGAAGATTGAGGACTTGCTCGACAAGGGCTTTTCTTTTTCGGAAGCGCAAAAAATCGTTGAGGAAACCTTGAAAAAACGGCGCGAACAAATTAAGGAAGAATATCATAAGCTTGACGAAGAAGAAAAAGATTTTGAGAGTCGCAAGATTATTTCTGCTGATGAGCAAGAAGAACTGAAAAAACTTTGGCGCAAACTTGCGCATAAATACCACCCGGACTTAGCGCATGGGAACGAGGAAATGATGAAGAAAATAAATAAGGCATACGCCGAGGGAGATTTGGAAACTTTGCGGGCGATTGAGCGCGAACAACCCGGCGCAGATATTGAAACTTCAACAATTGAGGGATTGAGGGCGAAGTTAGCGACACTAGAAAAGTCAATTGAAAAAGCAAATGCTGATTTTGAGGTAATGCGGAAGTCCGAATGGGCAATCCTTAAAAAGAATATCGAATCTGCTACTGGACAAAAGCGTGATTTGCTCAACGAGCTTTCAGAAAAAGTTTTGACCGATATCGCCAAAAAAGAAAATCAGCTTGGCGAACTAAAGAAAAAATATGGACAAGGATAAACGACTTCAAAAAATTCCTAAATACTCAATTGATAAGATCGGCGCAAAATCCGACCTGGCTACGCGCGGCTTGCGCGAGCTCGGACTTCTTAAAGACGAGAAGCACTTCACGATTATTTATGCTTGCCAATTTTGCGGCCGCCTTATCAATTATTCCTCAACGCCCTGTATTTTTTGTGGTGATTATCCGAAAACGAAACGCGAAGTCCTTGTTGCTCAAGCTCTTTCAAGTAATAGCTTAGAAATGGCCCATCTTCTCGCTATTTCCAAAGCAGTTAAGAACAAAGAGGATTTAGAAATCATAATCGCCAACTTACGCCACTTGATTGATGATGTTTTAGAGAATGAAGACCAATATCCGCAGTTCAGTTCGTTCTTCTTATTGCTAAATATTCTGCAGGGAGATAGGGTCTCTCTAAATGAGAAAGCTAAGAATCAGATAAAACGATCGAGGATTTTATGCAAACTATGCGGCCAGTCTATGCAGATGGCCGACTTACCATGTCTTCATTGTGGCGCAAGAGCGAAACGAGCTGGAGAAGATATCGAAACAATAAAATCAAAAGGAAACGACCTTTCCGAGGCAGAGAAATTGATAGTCGCGCTAAACGGATTTCTTCTTTTTGTAGAAAACAATTTGGATATGGGAGAAAATGAAAAGGCATTGGACGAATTGATTTTTGTTTCAGTGTATATCATCAATCAACTCATTGAGAAAGAAGAAATGCCGGAGCGCGACTTAAAAAATCATTGGAAAGATTTACTCCGCAAGGCGCATTATTTTGGAAGTTATGCCGTCAAGGGAGCGGTAGAGATAAATCAAAACAAGGTTGAAATGGAAGTTGAGCCAGATAGAACGCCGGAGGGGGATTTCACAATAATGTCTTTGGGTTCTAATCTTTCATATCTCCTAAAATCCTAATATGGAAAAATCAAAACCATTGCATTGCAAAGATTTCAAACCGCTTATAGAAAAAGCGATAAAGGAATTAAAAAACGGCGAAAATCGTCTCGCTGTTTCTGATTTTCCCCTCAAATACACTTGCCTTAACGGATTCTCTACACCTGATATATCTGAAAGGCTGTCGTCCGATTATAGTATGCCGTCCGGCAATAAAGATATCGAGGCAGATTATTTTGAGGAAATAACGTTGTTAGAAAAGTTGATGCAGGACGCAAATGTCCCCATAAATCTTGCGGATTGGCAGAAAGGAACAAAAATTGAGTCGGCGGAAAAAATGCACAAGGGATTAAATCGTCGAGCTTACGCAATTCAATTATGGGATTGGTACGCAATTCCATGGAGATACAAAAATGATGCGATTCATGTCATTTGGGCCCCGCAAGATGTAATGGGGACGCCAATCGTACATAGTTATCCAGCGGACTATTTTCTGACTAACCTTTCCTCAATTTTAGAAAAACAAGCAGAAAATCAGACCAAAGTATTAAAACAAGTTAATTTTTGGAAAAATTTTGGAATTATAGCGATCATAATTTTCGCAGTTTTTCTTTGGATAAAATTAACTAATTAAAGAAGCCCGCAAAAACTTTTCGCCGTCCAAGCGAGGGTGCGGCGGAAGGGGGGTGTGGGGGGAATTCCGCCGCACCCGAGCCGGAAGCGAAGCCCCGCCGCCTGCTCGTTCAGAGCAGAAGCCAGCAAAAAAGTTTTCTTTTCCTTTTAGGAGAAATTGGTCGCGCGCACATCAAAAACGCAGAGAAAACTTTTTTGCTGGCTGGCGAGCGTCAGCGAGCGGCGGCGGAGCGAAGCGGCTGGTTTCGGTCAGGAATTTCGGATAAAATGAGTTCGAGCTGTGTTGTAAAGACACACCAATAAAAAAGCCCTCGCAAGCGAGGACCTTTTTATTGGTTGCGGGGCCAGGAGTTGAACCTGGCCTGTGAGATTATGAGCCTCACGTGCAGCCGTACACTACCCCGCACGTCTTTAACCTTTGCATTCTACCATAACCCTATCTGCCGGTAAACAATTTCCACCACTGCCAAAAAATCTCACTTTTTTCTCCAGTCGGCTCTTTTTTTTGCCTTAACGCGGCATAACTAGATTCTGGCGGTAATTCCAGCCAGGAATCATTTTTTGTTCCCATCCCCCAATATTCCCTTGACTGCCTTTGAAAAAATTCTTCGGTTTGTCCATACTTAATTTTACCCTCAAGATCCTTATTTTTTGCCCTATATTCTTCAATTTGTCCTCCAAGCCTTTGGTTTACCCGGCTCGCCTGCCACAGTTTTACCATCTGCTCGCTTATTCTGGTGGTGGCCCCCACCGCCAGCATCAACCCCGCCAAACCTAACGCCAAATTCTTTATTTTATCCATTTTACTTGTATATAGACCCAAATAATGGTACTATAAGACATATTTTATGTCTGAACTTTCATTTGAAGCCGCTCTTACGGCCTTTACAAACGGCCTAACTCAGAGAGGCAAATCAACTAACACAATTGTAGCCTACAAGGGTGATATTAATCAGCTTTACAGCTTTTTAAGTCGCCAGTTCAATCTAAATCAGCTCGACCTGGTCACCCTGGCCCATCTTGAAGCTTTCAAAAAAGATCTTTCAAAAAATTCCTACACCGCCAAGTCTATTTCCCGCAAAATCAATTCCATCAAAAACTTCTTCTCTTCCCTCAAGGTTCAGGGTCTAATCACTACCGATCCTTCCTCCGAAATTAAACATCCAAAATATGAAAACGAACTCCCCAAAATTCTAAAGCCGATTGAATACCGCTCTCTTCGCGATGCCTGTAGAAATGACTCTCGCTCTACTGCCATTGTCGAATTAATGCTGCAATCCGGCTTAAGAATTAAAGAAATTGAAAACCTTAAAATCGAAAACATTAAAGAAAATGATCTTTTTATCGAAAGTTGCGAAAGTCATCCCGAAAGGTCGGTTCCGCTCAACAACTCAGCCAAAACTGCCCTCAAACGGTATCTCGAAGAGGGCCGTTACGACTCAAAATCCAAAAATGTCTTTGTCACCAAAACTGGTCGGCGGCTATTGGCCAGAAATATCAGAAGCCTTCTCAACCGTTACTTTCAGCGGGCCGACATAAAAGGTGTAAAAGTTAATGACCTTCGCAACACCTTTATTGTTTACCAGCTAAAATCAGGAGTTCCCATTGATGTTGTTTCCCAGGTTGTTGGTCACAAACGCATTTCTACCACCGAAAAATACCTCGAGCTTATAGACACCAAAGAAGAATCCAAAGGTATTAAATTAAAGGAATTGTAAAATATGTCGTCCAATGTTGACAGACCTGGTTGTGTGCTATCTTCCACCAGATGTTGTAACCAGCCGGAAACGGACCAAATCGGGGCCTGTAATCTGTGCCCCCTTGCTTTAACCAGGCTTTTAACTCGCCAGGACAAGATGCGAGGAATCGACACACAGATAATAAGAGGATCTGGTCGTGTCGCCTTAGTTTCCTCACGGGACAAAAATCGTGTATTTGCCTCAGTGGTGAAAGGCTTTTCGCGCTAATCCACACTTTCCAAAAATCATTTCTGCCTACCCCTTTCTTTACAGTCTTGCCCGTTTGGCGATATCACTTTCCACAATCGCCCTTGGCCGGCCATATTTCAACGACGACAACTTTTTAATCATTTCTGCCATTTTTGGGTTGCCTTCCTTTTTCTTTTCCACCGCCGCCACCTTTAATGAAAACGGCGATTTTGGTGTTCCGTTTACCAGCGTTTTCATATACACTTCCCCCGTCGCCAAATTTAAAAGATCGTGTTCCCCAAATTCCGGTTGAAACTGTTTTACCAAATAACCGGCATCGTTTATACCCACCCTAAAACTGGCAATGGTTCCCACGTTACCAAAGACGGCATTTTTCACTTCATCATCCATCTGTGAAATAAATTGGTTGGCCACGATCAGGTTTAAATGATACTTTCGCGCCTCCGACATGATCACGGCGAAATCCTGGGTGGCAAAGTTCTGAAATTCGTCCACATACAGGTAAAAGTCACGTCTTTGCGCCTCGGGTGTATCCTGCCGGCTCATGGCCGCGATCAGGATTTTTGGAATCAATACCAGCCCCAAAAATGCCGAATTCTCCTCTCCAATTGTTCCCTTTGCCAGGTTAATAATCAATATTTTCCCCTCATCCATCGCTTTTCTAAAATCAAAAGATGAAGTTGATTGACCAATAATATTTCTCATCATTGTGTTGGTAATAAACCGGCCAAATTTTGAAACGATGTAGTCAAGCACCTCTGATTTGTGGAAGTCATTTGTTTGGGCTATTTGGTCGGTCCAATATCTTCTTACCATCGGATCTGTCACTTTAGGTAACATTGCCTGCACATACGACGGATCGGTTAAACACCTTACTATTTCAATAAAAGTCGCTCCCGGTTCGGCCATCACTGTCAACATAATGTTTCTGATTGCGTGCTCAAATCTGGGTCCCACAATTCCGGTTTTGTATGGATCATAAAGCTTATACATCAGGTTAATAATCGAAGACGTCACAAAGTCCTTTTGTTCATCCCGCTCACATTCCATCACGTTAAAACCCATCGGCCGGTCAGTTACCGACGGATCAAAATATATTACGTCGTCAACTCTTTCCGGCGGTATTCTTTCCAGAATACTTTCAAAAGTATCGTGAGGGTCGATAAAACACACCCCCTTTCCTGCTTTTATGTCTTGAAGCGCCATGTCGGCCAGCAACCACGATTTTCCTACCCCCGTTTGCCCCACAATATAAAAATGCCTTTGTCTGTCGCTTTGGGTCATACAAAATTTTCTGGTAATTCCCCTGAAATGATTGTCGCCAATGTAGATACCTTCCTGTGGAGAATCAACCGGCGCTCCCGCCTTTTTTGCCTTTAGCCAGTAAACGTTTGGTGCCTCGATTGTTTTATTGGGCAAATGAAAAATAGTGGCAATTTCATCTGACGACAAAATAGTTTTTCCGCCCCGCCAAAATATCACCGGATACTTATAAATAAAGTCTTCCATAAACAGGCTTTTAATCCTAATTTTCCTTCCCGATAATTTATTCCAGGGAGACTCCAGTTGCCCTAAACAGGTTTTAACGTTGCCGATATTCAACTTGGCAGTTTCCTTGGTTGGGGCACAGGACAATATTCTGACAACCGTTTCAAACCCCGGATGACTAACCTTGTTTTCTATCGCTTCCAGCTGTCGGGCGTCAACTTTATACGACGCTTTTTCGGGATTTGCCTCGTTCTTTTTGGTACTGCTTATAAAGCCCCGACCCTTTTTGGCCCATTGCCCGTCGGTAGGCGATAACACCAGCTGAATAGCCACCGTTTCGCCTTCTGCAAGCTTTGACAGCGCCGAAGTCAAGGCCGACAACGGGTCGGTTGGGATTTCTTTATATGTTTTAAGTGGATAAAACGGCTGTTTTTTTAAACCCATCCAGGCATATTCAATCTTGCCCTCCTCACTATATATGTTCGGTTCATTCACCGCCAAAATATCAGCTCCGGCATAAACGCTATATATTTGTTTTTCCATTGTGTCCTGAAATTTTTTCGGAACACAAAAATAAAATCTTATGTCATCCTTGTTGCCAACAATTTCCAAAGATACGCTGGGCTGTGCCACAAATCTTTGAAGCCATTTGAACCGGGCCGACTTATACAAACTTGAAACAGAATTAATTATTTGTTCAGTGGCATCAATTTTAACCTCGTTATCGTAAGGCACCGCCACCATTAATGTTACGGTTTCAAGCGATTTTTCCTCCCTGTCCTTCCATCTTATCCATAAAATTAAGGCATATCCCAAAAACCATAACAGTCCGGCCACTGCCGCTATTCCAATCACCAAAAATACCAGGTTAAACACTACTTCGGCCATTGGTTCATTCATCTCCTTTAAATTTTATCCTGCCACCCTTAATTTTTATCAACCTAAAAATAAATTCAGACAACCACCTGCCGGCCTCTTCCACTTTTTTTCTAAATCCGGCCGCGAAAGTTTTTCTGGTCACAGTTAGCTGTGTCACTATTCCCCCGCCAAAGTTATTTACTGGTTGCAGCAGTGTTCCGTCGCTGTTGCCGACCATTGAAGTAAGACTGCTGTCGGTTTCTATTTTTTCCATCCACCCCTTCACTTCTCTTGGCAACATCATTTCTCCTTTCAGTCTGTCTGCCGCCTCTCTTGCCTCCCTGCCTACACCCGCCTTTTTTTCAGTTTCCATTTCTCTTGATTCTGTCATCAGTACAGTATAATTCATTCACCGGGGTATAATCCATTAAGTGAATCAAAGAAATCCTTTTTTTTCCTCTGTCCGCAACATTGACAACAGCCGTCAATGGCTTCCTATTAGCACCACCATTTTAGTAATATTTTCACTGGTTTCCATTATCTGGTTTTTTCGCGGTGGTTCATTTCGGCTCTATGCCAGCGCCTTTTTTGGTCTTTATTCTTTCACTGGTCAAATTTGGCTTTCGGTTATCCTGATTGGAATTTTTCAAAATATTATATTTTTGCCTTTGCGGATTATCGGCCTTCGTTTGGCCACTTCCTTTGAACAATTTGAAAACGAGCTTGAAACATACAGGTCTGATCGTGAACAATACCTGGTTTTCACCAAAAAAATCCGCCAGGGAAGTCCAGAGGTTGTCTACTATGTTTTCAGTTTTATCTTAAACTTCATTGCCTTCTTTTCCGCGGGTCGCATCTTTCTCATCGATTTTTATAATCAACCCCTCGACCCAAAACTCCTCTATCATTTTATCCCATACCCTCAATATCCCCTCGAGGGCACTCTCTTTTACTTTCCTTTTGTTAAAGTCACTCAAACTTTTGCCCTAAGCTGGTCATCAATTGGTTCTATCTGGTTTGGTATTATTCTGGTCATTGTGGCTCTGCGGATACTTTGGCGTTTTATTGGCCGCTTGTTTCTCTCCGCCAACCGCCAAATTCTATCACTTCGCATCAACTACAACCGTCTTCTTTTTACTGTGGGAGGTTTCATCGGCACCTTGTTTCTTATTTCTATTTATCTTTTCCGGCACCTGCCAAGCGGTATCGCCGGGTTATGGCTGGTGGCCGACCTCACCCGTCAAAACACCACCATGAATTTCATCACCGCCGTTGCCACTTTTCTAACCACTATCCATGCCGGTTACAATCGTCACCGTTTGGTTATGGAAAAAGCCCTGGCCGGGGGGGCCACCACCTCCGATTCTCTTCTGGTTTTCAGCAATGGCATGCGTCAAAGCGTAAAAAATGCCATCATTCTGGGTCTTGGTGCCTTCTTCATCACCAACCAGATTCCCTGCGCCTTTGAGTTGTCGGTGGCCACCTTCGAGCTTCTCTATGTCCTGTCCCCCTACTTTTTTGATCGCTTTCTTGGCCAAATTAACAGTTCTGTCTCTCCAACCAGTGAACCATCAACCTCCACCGGCTGAATTCATTAACACTCTTGCCTCTTATCGCTCTTTGGTGTGGCCGGTAATCGAAAAATATCTAAACGAATTAAAAGTTCTTCCATCATATTGTCGCATTCCTTCCCGCTATCAAAACATAATCAACTACCACTACCAAATGGTTTCCGACTACCCCAAGCGCCAGGGTAAATATCTTCGCCCCAGCCTGGTTTTGCTAACAGCCGGCGCCATGGGCCTTTCCCCAAACGATGTCCTAACCACTGCCGCCGCAATGCAAATTTCCGAAGAATGGATTCTGGTTCATGATGACGTTGAAGACAATTCGCTGGAACGCCGCGGCCAGCCAACCCTCCACCGGTCTTACGGGTCAGAGTTGGCTATCAACGCCGGCGATGCTCTTCATGTCGTCATGTGGCGGGCCATCTTTGATGCCACCCGGGAACATCCAAACCATTCTTTAGCCTTATTTAACGAATTTTATCAACTTTTAAACCGGACCACTCTGGGTCAAACTATCGACATTAAGTGGACTCAGGATAACGTATTAGACCTGTCGCAAGAAGACATATTTCTAATTTTAGAAAGCAAAACCTGCTATTACACCATTTCCGGGCCAATGCGCCTTGGTGCCATTTTAGCTGGAGCCACAAAGGAACAGCTCAACCATCTCTATCGATTTGGTCTTTACTTGGGCCGCGCCTTTCAAATAGTTGACGACTTGTTGGACCTTACCTCTAACTTTTCCGGCCAAAAGCAACAATACAATGACATCTACGAAGGCAAGCGCACTGTGTTACTAAGTCACTTGTGGCGCCAGGCCAGCCCGGCTGATCAAAAAAGAATCTTGTCTATTATGTCAAAACCCCGCTTAAACAAAACTTCTTCAGATATCAGCACGATCATTAATCTTATGGAAAAATACGGCACATTTAGCTATACCCGTTTGTTGGCTAAAAAATTGGGGAAACAATCACAAAGTTATCTCACAAAATACTTGTCGTTTTTAAACTGCCAACCGTATCGAAGCCAACTTGAACAGGGCATTGAATTTGTTATAAACCGAAACCACTAAGTCGGGCTAAGGTAAAATAGGCCGTGGACACCCAGATTGAGGAAATCAAAAGAAAACTAGACATTGTCGAGGTTATAAACCGTTATCTTCCGCTAAAAAAACGCGGACGTCATTTTCTTGCCAATTGCCCTTTTCATTCAGAAAAAACCCCTTCTTTCACTGTCTCTCCCGAGCTCCAAATTTTCAAATGCTTCGGCTGTGGCAAAAGCGGCGACATTCTCACTTTTATTCAGGAGTTTGATAAGGTCGACTTTCGTCAGGCGCTTGAAGACATGGCGAAATTGGCCAATGTCACTCTTAAATCAGACGTTTCCTCTCAAATGTCTGTCCAAAGACGCCAGCGGCTTTTCGACCTGAATTTGTATTGTTCCAGATTTTATAATTTTATACTAACGTCCCATCCTTTTGGTAAAAAAGCCCTGGAATATGTCGTCGGCCGCGGCCTCACCCTTGAAACTATCAACCGGTTCCGTCTGGGTTATTGTCCTCCCGATCCCGACCTTCTCATCAACAAGCTGAAAACCCAAAAATTTACACCTCACGAGTTAATTGCCTCGGGCACTTTTGGCCACAGTCAATACGGCCAAAAATTTTACGACCGTTTTAAAGAGCGTCTTGTTTTTCCGCTTTGTGATCCCCGCCACCGGGTAATTGGTTTTTCTGGTCGCGTTCTTCCTTCAACCCAAAATCAAAACCAGGCCAAGTACATCAACTCCCCGGAAACGGACATTTATCACAAAAGCCAAACCCTTTATGGTCTGAATTTCGCAAAGGACCATATCCGCGAAAAAGATTCCGTTGTTGTTGTTGAAGGCGAGTTTGACATGATTGTTCCTTTTCAAAACGGTTTTAACAATTTTGTTGCCATCAAAGGCACTGCCTTCACTCAAGACCAGCTCAATCTTCTTAAGCGTTACACCACCAATTTAATCTTGTCTCTAGACTCAGATTCTGCCGGTTCTTCAGCCGCCAGAAAAAGTATTCAACTTGCCGACTCCCTTGGGTTTGACATCAAGGTGCTTGATTTGTCAGACCGTTTTAAAGACCCCGACGAAGCGGTTCGTGCTGATCCCGAATTTCTCAAAAATCAGCTTAGTCAGGCCTTGCCGGTTTGGGACTATCTTATCCGCTCGGCGGTCAAAATCTATGGGGTAGACACCAACGCCGCCAAAAAACAAATTCTTACCCTTCTTCTTCCTTATTTGGGATCTATTTCAAATCAGGTTATCCGTCAGGACTATTATCATCAGCTGGCAAATGTCCTAAGCACCGATACCGATTCTCTTCTTGTTGAGTTTCAAAAGATCAAAACAACTCCATCATTTCCGGTTGCTTCTGATATCTCTTCCAACGTTGCTCCTTTGTCCACCCCCACCCTTCCCCGCCGTCATCAACAGGAACAGCAGTTGTTGTCACTCATCCTTGGAGCCAAAAAACCAGGTAAAATTGCCCAAAAACTCAAAAAAAAATTATCTTCCGCCATTACCGATCGTCTTTTCCGTCTTGTTGTCAAAAAGCTTTTTGTCAGCCCCAATTTTTCGGCCCAATCTTTCCGTTCCAAACTTCCGGCTGAAGTTCAGCCCACCTTCGACGCCCTATATCTTGAGGCCACCGCTCAAGACCTCGAGTCTATTCCCCGCTCCCGTCGCATCAACCATCTCTTAACCTACCTGTTAATTGAAGACCTGAAAGCAAAGATCAAACCTCTTTCGCAAACCATCGCCAAACTCGAAACGCTGGGAGAAGATCAAAAGCTTCCCCAGGTTGAAAAAAAATACCGCCTTCTTATCTCCAAACTTTCCCGACTCCAATCGACAAAAACTGGTAATTCCTGACTATTTTATGTATAATCGCTCCGATGCCTTCTTCCCTCAATCTTGCCCAGATTAAAAAAAGTCTGGTAAAGCAGGCCAAAAAGCTTCATTATCTCACTGCCGACGAAATTCTTGCCCTCATTCCCGAGCCCGAAAAGCATTTGGAAGAAGTTGATAAACTCTTTGATTATCTTTTTGACCAGGGTATTGACGTTTTCGACCGGGTCGAATCGCGCCAGGCTGTCGAAGCCGAAAAAGAAAGACTTACAAGCGCCGACCTTTTAGCCCTTCTTTCGCAAAAAGGCTCTTTCGATTCCGTTCGGATGTATCTAAAAGAAATCGGCAAAATTGATCTTTTGGTTTTTGCCGATGAAGTAAGATTGGCCCAGGAGATCGAAAAAGGCAGCCGCATTGCCCGAGAAGAATTAATCAACGCCAACCTTCGTCTCGTTGTTTCTATCGCCAAAAAATATATCGGCCGCGGTCTTTCTTTCCTGGATTTGGTTCAGGAGGGTAATCAGGGTTTAATGAGGGCTGTCGAAAAATTTGACTGGCACCGCGGTTTCAAGTTTTCCACTTATGCCACCTGGTGGATTCGTCAGGCCATCACCCGGGCCATCGCTGACCAGGCCAAAACTATCCGTATCCCCGTCCACATGGTCGAAACAATAAACAAGGTTTACAAGGCCACCCGCGCCCTAACCCAAAAATATGGCCGGGAACCACTGGTTGACGAAATTGCTAAAGAAGTTGGCATCACCATTGATAAAGTCGAGGAAATTTACCGCATTTCTCAAGATACCACTTCTCTCGCCACCCCGGTTGGGGACGACGAAGATTCGTTTTTGGGTGACTTTATTGAAGACACCACCCAGCCTTCCCCTTATGAAGAAACCAGCAAGGGTTTACTTCGCGAATCGGTTGAAGAGGTTTTAAACACCCTTGATGAACGGGAATCCAAAGTTTTATCTCTCCGTTTTGGACTGATGGGTGAGACCCCTAAAACGCTGGAAGAAGTTGGAAAAATATTTAATGTTACCCGCGAACGCATTCGCCAAATCGAAGCCAAAGCTCTTCGAAAGCTGAAGCACCCTTCTCGAAGCAAAAAACTTAAAGACTTTTTAGAATAATTTTCCGCCTGGTAACTTTTTATTGCATCTTACTTGCTATTTTCACTTCCACCATCTCACCGTTTCCTATTTTTTTTCTATTTCCAAGAAGATAAGTAATCATTTCAATTGGCAGCCGGTGGCTAATCACCATCACTGTCTCGCCGTCTTGGTGATCGTAAGCTAAGTCGTCCATAAACAACTCTATTCTGGTTTTTAAATGCTCAAAGTTTTCTTTTTTTCTTTTTGGACCAATCAACCGGGTGAAGTGAATGTTTATTTCGCCGTTTCGTACTCTTAAAATTTCATCCATTGTTTGTTCACATCTTGGGGCCGGGGAGCAGTATATCGCCTCAATTTTCACCTTCTTAAGTTTTTTTGCCAGTTTTATTGCCTGTTTTACTCCTTCTGTAGTGATGTTGTTGTCCGGTTTTAATACTCGATAGCCTCGGTTGCGGGCCGACTCGCCGTGGCGGACCAAAATCAATTTCATGGAGCTATTTTACCACCCCGATATTTTGTAGAAAAATAGGCAAACCTACCCAATTATTGGGTAACTTGGAATCTAAATTATTACCATGTTTGGTCAACTCACCTCCTCAAGGTAGCCCATAACAATCCAAAATTTTTTGTTTTCCAATTCTACCCAATTTGCTATAATCAAAGGCACTTTTTACACCTTGTTTCTTCCTCATTCCCCTGTAGCTCAGTTGGTAGAGCAAGCGCCTGTTAAGCGCTGGGTCCGTGGTTCGAGTCCACGCGGGGGAGCACTAATGGATTTTGGTTCCAATAATTCTCCAAATTCCCGTATTTATCCTTTATATCTTGAGGTTCGAACTCTTCTTTAGTTGTTGGTTCTCCTTTTGTTATCCGTCTAAGAGGTTCGTATAAGTTTTCAAGCAAAGCATTGACATTTTTATTAAACAATTTCAGGTCCGAACTTAATCTAAAAAATAGCTCCCTCTTTTCTTCGGTTGTGGTATTCGGGTCGTTAAATTTTTCTCTGGCTTTTCTGGCAAATTCAAATTTCTCTTCAACCTCATTCATCCAGTTTTCAACTCGATTTCCAGCTTGTTTTATCTGCTCTTCGATCCCGTGCAATTCATTTAAACCTTCATTCTTTCGTTTTTTATACTCCTCATCAGTCATTAATGATTTATCACCGTTTGCCGGGGAGATCATAAGACTGGTAAGGTTGTCTAGTTTCTTAAGACAATTTGTATGAGCAATTGTGAGATTATTTAATATTTGGTCACGATTGACAACCTCTTCTTCGTTTAATTCCTTTAGATGATTCAAGGCCCAATTGTGAAACCTTTCTGATATTTGAACTTCTCCAAGTAAAGCATCAAGTTGAGTATCTAAGTTTTTCAGTTCAATACTTCTTTGCGTGCAGTTGGGATTCTTTCTCTTGGTACAGTGATAATAAATATAGTGACGGATTATTGGTTTGGACATGTCTTCAGTTTTAGTTCCACAACTCGGGCATATATTTTTATGGGTCTTGACTAGATAACGCTAATTTTTTAAGTAATTTTTAACTAGTCGTTTG
>CAZIHS010000016.1:0-15082 GCA_964538765.1 uncultured Gammaproteobacteria bacterium
CAAGCACAGCTTGAATTAGAGTAAACCGGCTGCGTAAGCTGCCGGTATTTCATAATTCAGTCGTTTATTCCGGTAACAGTTATCTTTGGTTTTCTGATAGTTAAAATGTTCTCCGACGTTATAAATGGTGGGTCTGCGTTTGGACTTTTTGTCTTTGTATTGTTCTTGATGTTTATTGGTGGTTCAATCGGAATGTCTATATCCACGTTTTTTAAAGGCTAATATGATTATTCACCAGGGGTGCCGGTTGACATCTGCCGATTTTATTGCCAAAATTAGTTACCTAAATTAACCTAATCGCACATGATCAAAAAAACATTAATTATCTTATTTCTTTTCTCTGCTCTTTTCCCCACCAAGACACTCGCGGCAGTTAAAGTAGCCGCTACCCCAAAACCGTCGGCCTCACTGAAATATGCCAAACCTAAAACATCCCTAATCTTAAACCTCTCCAACATCAAAAATTTAGCCTCTATATCCTACGAATTAACCTATCTTTCAAAAAACATCGAAGAGGGAGTGTTTGGCGTAATCAAAAATCCTAAAACCAACACTGCCTCGCGCACCCTTTTTCTCGGCACCTGCTCAAGAAAGGTTTGCACCGCCCATAAAAACGTAAAAAATATCGCGGTCGAATTGAAATTCAAAACCAAAACCGGCGCCGTCACCACCAAAATGCTCAAACTCTGAACTATCTTTCTCGACTATTCAACGGTGATCGTTCTCATCCGCCTCTGCCTCCAACTTGGTTTTATGAACCGTTCCGTCCTTGTGTTGAGGTGGACTATATATGGTGTACAGTTTTAAATGGTCGGTAAGAGACAAATTGACAAGATTGTGTTGGGTCCCGGCCGGCACAATAACAACATCGTCATCTTTCACTTCAGTCTCTTCTCCATTCATTACAATTTTCCCGTTTCCCTCTTCAATTCTGAAAAATTGATCAACTGTCTGGTGAACCTCTGTCCCGATTTCTTCCCCCGGCGCCAAACTCATTACCACCAGTTGACAAAACTGACCGCTAAACAACACTTGTCGAAAATTTTCGTTTCTTAGGGTTAAATCATTTATATTTGCTACAAATCCTGTCATTCTGAATTTAACTGTTAACAAACCATTATAAACCCTTTTGTCAGCTGTATTTTGATATAATCTAAAACCCCATTTATATGAATATATCGACCGCTTCGGCTTCATCAAAATCTATCAGTCCTATTGTCTTAATATTTGCTACCGTTTTAATCGATCTCATTGGCTATGGAGTTCTTATTCCGGTTATTCCTCTTTTGCTGGCCGATCCCCAGTCTTCTTTCTATCTTCTATCTGTCAACCAGTCTCTTGACTTTGGGTATTTTTTGCTGGGTCTTCTTCTTAGCACTTACCCTCTTTTCCAGTTTTTTTCCGCGCCTATACTTGGTCAATTGTCCGACAAATATGGTCGGAAAGCTATTCTTCAGCTTTCACTGTTAGGCACCTTTTTATCCTATATAATTTTCGCCATCGGCATTATTACCCGCAATTTGCCTCTTCTTTTCTTTGCCCGGGCCTTTGATGGTCTCACTGGCGGCAATATTTCTGTTGCTCAGGCGGCAATTGCTGATGTCACCCCGCCCCAGCATCGGGCCAAAAATTTTGGCCTTATCGGTGCCGCCTTTGGCCTTGGTTTTATTCTTGGTCCTTTTATTGGCGGGAAACTCTCCGATCCAAACGTGGTTTCTTTCTTTAATGCCGCCACCCCCTTTTGGTTCGCGGCTGTTTTGGCACTATTAAATTCGTTGTCAATCTATTTCTTTTTTTCGGAAACCCATTTGACTCGTAACCGTCGCCTTGTGATTAACTGGGGCCAGTCTCTTAAAAACATATCCAAAGCCTTTTCTTTACCCGGCATCAAAGTCCTGTTTGGGGTAAATTTTTTATACATTCTGGGTTTTACTTTTTTTACCAGTTTTTTGTCGGTTTTCCTTATTTCCAAATTATCACTGTCTCAAGGTCAAATCGGCGACCTGTTTTCATATATTGGCCTTTGGATTGTAATAACTCAAGGTTTAATTATTCGCCGCCTTTCTCTCTCGGGTCGCCAAATATTAAATTATTCTATTCATCCCAACTTAGAACCCTCGAGGGCGTGAGCCCGGGGGTGAAGTTCATCCCGAATCCGGAGAGACAAGCAGTGCGATAATTAAGGTATGGAGTTTCGAAAACAGGCTCATGCCGTTTATGCTTGTGATTACCACGTCGTTTTTTGTACGAAGTACCGTCGCAGTTGGATTAATGAGGGAATTTTTGCCTATCTTAAATTGAAATTAAAAGAGGTTAATCAATACTACCCCGAGATCATCTTTAAAACTGTTAACCATGACGTGGATCATCTTCACCTTTTAATTTCCATTCCTCCTAAACACTCCGTCGCCTCGATTATTCGGATCGTCAAATCCAATACTGCTCACCATCTCAAGCAAAAATTCCCAGTTCTCAAACAAATTTACTATGGCACCCCCAGTATCTGGTCAGAAGGGTACTTCGTCTCCACTTTGGGAGCGAATGAGGCCATCATTCAAGCTTACATTGAGAATCAAGGGAAAGAGGATTCGGGACAAGTGCAACTTGAACTGTAAATACCACGGGGCGTTAGCCCGTGGTGCTGTTTATTATTGGCACCTCAATTGCCGTTTTTCTTTACCTATTTCCCACCTCTTATTGGCAGTTGTTTCTGGTTTCACCTATTCTTTCAATTTTTAACGGTTTAACCCAGGCCAACACTTCGGCCATAATCAGCCAAAGCGCTTCTGCCTCAATTCAGGGTGAAATCCTTGGTCTGAATTCCAGTGTCGCCGCTCTGGCCCAAACTATTCCTGGTATTATTTCCGGAATTATTGTGGTCTGGTTTTCACCTTCGGCCACTATTTTAGTCTCGTCAATAATAATTCTTTCTGCCTTCGCGATCTTTCGGCTTTATTCTAACAGGTAGCTTTCTTCCTCAATCTTAGGCTATAATAACTTTATGTACTACGTGTTATCAACTTTTTATCGGTATTTGTGGCGCTATCCTCGTTGGATGGTCATATTTACCCTATCTTTGGCCGCTCTGGTTATGGCCGAAAACCTTGAACCTTACTTTTCAAAGCTGTTAGTCGACAACATTTCCACCGGAAATTTATCTATTATTCCCTCGGTTATAATCGCTTTCGGCCTGGCCCGGGTCTCATCGCTGATATTTGAAAGTCTCATGAGGGCCTCTGGTGACCTGGCAGTGCTCCCGGCCGCCCGGGATGTCAGGCTGGATGTTGTAAAAAATATTCACGATCTTGATTTTGCTTTTCACACCTCAAGAAGCACGGGCTCGCTAATCAGCCTCATCAAACGCGGCGATGGCGCCTTCTTTGATTTTTTCCACTCTATAAACATAGGCCTCAGTCGGGTGGCGCTTGGCTTTGTGGTCATGATGTATTTTTTGCTTTCTGTCCGCTGGGAAATTGCAATCCTGGTTATTGTTTCCTTCGGCCTGGCTGGTTTATCAACTAAATACTTAATCGCCAACAACATCAAAACCCGCCGCAATTTTAACCAGGCCGAAGACGAAATATCCGACATAATTGTTGACAACCTAATTAACTTTGAAACCGTTAAACTTTTTTCCAAGGAAAAAGCTGAACAGACCCGTCTTGCCAAAAGTTTTGAAACATGGGTAAATCAACTTTGGAAATACGCGCAAAGCTTTCGGCTTCTGGATATAACCGTTGGTTTTCTTGGCAATTCCGGCTTTATTGTTTGCCTTTTTGTTGGATTCAACTGGATCAAAGCCGGAGAAATCACAATCGGGGAATATGTGATGGTACTAAGCTTTATTACTTCTTTTTACAACAAGTTTTTTGAGCTAACCTACAGCCTTCGCAATATTGCCAAAAACCTTGTCGATATCGAAAAATATTTTGCAATTTTTAAATACGAAATCGAGGTTAAAGACCCCGTTCGTTCAGTAAACAAATCTTCTGTTAGTGGATTGGTTGAATTCAAAAACATTACCTTCCGTTATGGACGCAATAATAAAGCCGCCCTCACCGGCATCAATCTTACTGTCAAACCGGGGCAGTCAGTCGCTTTTGTTGGCAAATCTGGAGTTGGCAAAACCACCCTGGTTAAGCTTTTGATGCGTTTCTACGACCCAACCAAAGGTCAAATTCTAATCGATAATGTCAACATCAAACGCTTTTCTAAAAGCCGCCTCCGTTCGTTTATGGGCGTAGTTCCCCAAGAACCAATTCTTTTCAATGACACCATCGCCTACAATATTGCCTATGGCTGTAAAAACACAGCCGATAATCAGCAGATTGTTGCCGCCGCAAAAATGGCCAACCTTCACGACTTTATCGATGCTCTACCCGAAAAATACCAAACTAAAGTTGGCGAACGGGGCGTTAAACTTTCCGGTGGTCAAAAGCAAAGGTTAGCCATCGCCCGGATGATTTTGTCCGACCCCGATATTGTCATTTTTGATGAGGCCACTTCCCAGCTCGATTCCGAGTCTGAAAAGTTAATTCAGGATGCTTTTTGGAAAGCCATCAAAAACAAAACCACTTTCATTATTGCCCACCGGCTTTCAACTATTGTTAAGGCCGAAAAAATTGTTGTTATGAAAGAGGGGCGCATTGTTGAGATTGGTTCACACCGGCAGTTGATAAGCCGGCCCGGCAGTCTCTATTCCCACTATTGGCAACTTCAGTCCGCTTCATTTTCCAACTCAGCCGAGGTTAATTCTGATGCAAATACTTCGATCTCCAAACCACAAAGTCAATTAAGTTAATTCCACCGTCACAGTTCATGTCTGACTCCTTTTTCTTTTCGTCGCTGACCAAGCCACCGTTCGAAAGATCCAGGAAATTTTTTCTCCAGTTTGCAAAGTCGATCAGGTTCACCTGGCAATTGCCACCAGGACATCTGCAGGCCGCCGTTGCTGTCGGGGTAGGTGTCAGGTCAGGGGAGGCGGGAGGGCTGGTTGGCGAGGGGCTCGGTGATTTGCCGGTTATTGCACTTGGCGGTATACACGCCTTAATTTCAGAAAGCACATCATCAAGGTTGTATGTTGGTGATCCAACAGACTGGCGGCTGGCCGCCTTTGTAAAACAGTCTTTGCATGAGTGGATCGAAAACGACATTTTTAAAGCTTTTGCCCGGTAGCACAAATCCACCACTTCTTCTCTTGTGGCGGCATAACTGCCTTGTCCTTCGTTGCCATCCCATCCAGCCCCCCACATAAACCAACCAAGGTTATAATTAAAGTAGGCGTACGCCACCGCCGCCTGGTAATTTCCCGCCTCAATAACTTGGTTTTTTCTGTTGTTCAGGCCAAAAACTCCATCAAAAGACGCGTAACGGTTTACAAAAAAGTACCTTGAATATTCCGGAAAACCACTTGCCTCCACCACCCCATCGGGTGAACCCAGGGCCCGGTAGTACATTTCTTGCGCTTTACCCTCCTGATAATCAATTCTTCCTGGAAAGTGTTCTGATCCGTCAATAAACACCCAGTCAAAACCTCCCTGATGATAAATTTCCGCCAGCCTAGCAAAAACTTTACCCATCAGTGGAGACCCAAGCTTTGCAAAATATATTCCATCGTCGTCATATGAAGACGTCCTAAAACCCCATTCCCTGTTGGTTACCACCAGATGTCTAATTTTCTCGCCGGTTTGATGGTTTGTTTTTACCGAGCCTCGATTGCCTCTCACGCAATTGTTAAGTATGCCCGCACCCTGTGAGTTATCATAACTTTTGCATGTGATTATCTCTTCTCCAATTAAAAAATCCTCTCCCCAGCGAGAATCCCAATCATACATTCTATAAACATAACCCGGCTCAATTGCCGTTCTTCCACTAACCGTTTCTACTAAAGAAACCGCGTTGCTTGTCTGGCCAAGTTCAGTGCCCAGCGTATACTCCCTGTCGTAATACAAATCTTTTTTATTATTTACGTCAGTCACCAGCGGATCTGAAACATATATTAAAAATGGAGTAGCGTGAAACTGGACCAGCATACCCTTTGAGTGGATGTAGTCAGTAATTGTTTTCAGATCAGCGATACCGTTTGGGTATCTATCATTAAAGTCAAAACTGCCAATGTTTTTTACCCACGATTCTTGGTCAATTTGAATTACTTTAACTCCGCTTTTTTCAACCAGATCTATCGTTTCCTTATAGTCAGCTGGGCTGATTCTTAATCTAAAATATGATTCCTTTGTCAGTGGCGATCCCTGCAGGGTCGTCGACTGAACCGCTATTCCACTATCGATTGCCATCTGCCGAAAGTTTCTTGCCATATCGTCGGCAATGGGCTCAAAAGTAAGCCCCACTTCTATCTTGTCCAGCGCTCCAAATTGACTGTTTTCCCGCCATATCAGCCCCGACACATCTCCTCCGCTTCCCGGCCACACATAAACTTCTGGAAGAAGGGGAACTGATCTAAACTGATCCTTGCCGGCAACCACCGTATATCTGGTTTTCACAACCGGAAAATTTGCCTTAAAATATCTGCCGTTTCCGGCTCGGTAGTTTGTCAGGTCTGCCGAAAATTTTATATACCTCGAATAGGCCCGCACTCTCGCAGGTACTCTTTCTCCGTCAATCACAATATTAAAACCAACCGTGTTGTCTCCTAAATTCGTTTCGTTTTCGATTCCGCTCGACCACAAATCAGTTCCGTTTTTATCATTTTTAACCAAAAGTATCCGGTTAATTTCTGTCAGCAACGACTGATAGCTGCTGTCGCTTTTTTTTTCGTCCAAATATATCTTGCTGTCGGCAGATATGGTTACTTTCAAATTTTGGCTCTCTACTGTCAAAGCCCTTACCCCGCCAGCATCAAACACAAAAAACAACAATCCAAATGCTACTACTAACCACTTCACAAATTAATCATATCATTGCTGCAATCACGGTAAAACCTGTATACTATAAAAAATATGTCATCAAAAAATATTGCTGTCGTTCTAACCGCAGTTATCCTTCTTTTTTTTGGTTACTACTATCTTAATTCCAAAACCGGCTCCGCAGTTAATCTCAAAACCCTTTTAAGTCTCACTCCCACCGTTTCTCCTCCCCCGGCAAAGGTTTCTCTTTCTGGAAACATACTCAAATACACAATCGTCGGCTCCAACTATTCCTTTGATATTAAAGAGATTAAGGCCAAAATAGGTGACAAAATAGAATTAACTTTCAAAAATCAGGAAGGTTTTCACGATTGGGTCGTCGATGAATTCAGTGCCCGAACCAAACAACTACCTGCCGACAGTGAAGAAACCATCGAATTTATTGCTGATAAGGCCGGAACTTTTGAATATTATTGCAGTGTTGGTTCTCACCGAAAAATGGGCATGGTGGGCAAACTGATTGTTGAGTAAATTTCAATACCGATGTCATCCTTCTATACCGAGATAATTTTTGACGTCGAAACAAAAAAACTTTTCGAGGAAGTAGAAACTCCTGACCCTTCATTGCTGGGAGTCTCAATAATTTGTGCTTACAAGCGCCAGATTAACAGTTCCGGCTATCAGGAAGTAAGCGGCCAGATGTTAAGCTTTTGGGAAGCAGATTTTCCCCATTTTTTCGCCATGGCCGCCAACGTCGACCGGTTAGTTGGTTTCAATACCAAAAAATTTGATGTCCCGGCCCTAACCCCCTACGCTCCTTACGATTTTAGTAAACTGAACCATTTTGATATTCTCGAAAATGTAAAAGAGATTTTGGGTTTTCGCCCGGGTCTTGATCTTCTTGCCCTGCACACTCTGGGAACCGGTAAAAACGATGTTGGCACAAATGCCGTCACCTATTGGCGGCAAAATACTCCAGACAGCCTAGATAAATTGGAAAAATACTGCCGGCAAGACGTTAAAATTACCACCGACCTTTATCACCACGGCCTAACCTCCGGTCAATTTAAATTTATTGACCGTTGGAACACTCCCCGGTCTTTTACTGTCGATTTTTCCTACCATCAGGACAAGCTTTCCACTGCCCAGGCCAGTCTTTTCTGATCAAAGCACCCACGCGTCTTCCTCACCGTGCCGGCTTGGCTGGTTTATAATATAGACGTCTGCGCCAAAACTATCTTGCCCCACCTTTTCTCCTTTTCCCTCCAAAATCATCTCATAAGGCCGGCATTCCCGGCAGCCGCTTTCTCCGTTTTTACAACTAAAAACCTCCATTTGTCTGGCCACTTTGATCTGCTTTGCAAGTTTTAGAATTACCTGTCTGGATTCTTCAAGACCTGGTAATTCTTTCTTTGACAGTTCATCACTTCGGTCAAGATACCAATACCAGGCCCCCTCCACGGTTCGCTTTTGGCAGTTATGAACCAGCAGGTTGTATATCGGCAATTGCAATGAATCTTCGCCCTCATCACTTTTACTTGTCTTAAAATCAATTATTTCAACTCCTTCACTTTCAGGGATATATTTCAGCCAATCAATCTTGCCGCAAAGTATTATATTATCTTCTTCCGATAGCCAATAATAAGGCAGCTCCATGTTAATTTTCACTGCCAGCTCTGCCACTGGGCCTGGGTTTTTCGCCACCCTTCTCATCATTTCCTCACCCCGGCTTTTATATTTATACTCCGTCTCTTTATCAAAAAACCCCCCTGCCTTTCCACTTACCTTTTTCCAGGATTTCACAAACTTTTCCAAAAGTGGCTCTTTAAACCGTAATTCGGTTTTGATTTCTGACAGCGACTCGATGACTTCATGAACAGCCTGGCCCAAAGCCAGCGGTGGCGACATAATTTTTATTTTCCTGCCGCTTGTTTTGTCCTTATACACATTTTTCAGGTAATATGCCCTTGGACACTTGATAAAGGTATCAATTGCCGAATGTGACACCCACACCGCGCTATATTTATCTTTCGCCACCACTCATTCTACCCAAAAATTTTCTCAAAGTCTTATTTCTGACCCTTGTTAAAAATTCCCAAAACCTCTCTGCTCCCGACTACAACTTCGCACTTAAAGTACTCTAAATATATTTATTATCGGGTCTTTTGCCATTTTTCCAGCTTAAGTTCCCGAAAGCTTTTCTCGTAAATACGGGCATATCCCTCTTTAATCAGGTTCGACACATAGTCTAAACCGTGGATTTCAGCCGCGTAGGGAATTACTGTGATTATCTTTTCTGCCGGTTTGCTTTTCAAGTCTTCCACCTCAATGTCAGGGCGGTAATATTTAATCGGATCAGTAACGCTTTCAATCATGTACACCTTGCTTCCGGCCTCTTTTGACAAACTTTCCCAATCCTCACGATAATAATTTGAATTTCCTAAATAGGCCAAGGTGCACATCAAAAACCCGGCAAATACTAACCGGCTATTGCCGATTAAAATAATCAAAAGCGGCAGCAAAAAAAGCAACCGAAAATATTGCATCATCGGAGTAAACAATGAAAAAAGCAGTGCTATGGAAAAACCAAGTAAAAATAAGCCGCCAATTTCTTTCTTCTTTGTTCCGTTGACAATGGCTTTTGTCCAAACCACCGTTGCCAATAAGGCGCTCAAAAGATAGTAAACCCATTTTGGATAAAAACTAATTCGGCCCACCGAAAACTTAATTGGAATAAGAGCCAGATTTTTCAAATTTACCTGCCCGAGAGCGGCACTCCAGTTGGTCACCAGCGGCAACATATTTTTTGCGTTTTCCTGCTGACGCCACAACAGTGGCCAAACAATAATTAGCGCCAACCCAAAACCAACCCCCACTGCCCCCGCCACCCTAATTTTTTTTCTAATTATTGCCACCATCACCATCGCCGCCAGAAAAAACGCCAGCGGGTAATAAACCCAAAAAGATATAAAAGATAACATCACCAGCCAGCCATGTTTATTATTTTTTTCTGCCCAAACCAACATTACCGCCAAAAGTGTTGCAACAGAGTACATTCTGGCCTCCTGCGAGTAATACACCAGAAGGGGATTAACTGCTGTCAGCCAAGCCGCCGGTTGTCCGGCGATTTTGTAAACAATAAAAACAACCATCACTCCTGCCACCACCGAAAGTAACCTTATTCCCACCTCGCTAATTCCAAACACATAACCCCAGGTTTTGGCCAGCCAGTAATACCCTGGCGGATGAAAGTCTGACCGGGAAAAATCATTAATTGTCTGGGTGTAACCAAGTTTAGCCGCTCTTATCGATGTTGCCTCGTCCAACCACAAAGATTGATTTACTCCCCACAATCTCAATATCAAAGCAACTGCTAATATAAGCCAAACCTTCTTCAAAAGACCGGCCATATAAACTAGCTAAATCTGAGTATTCCCAGGGTCAGAAGTCCGCTGATTATTAGGTATATTCCCACCAGCACCGAAAGCAGTTTTGGATTGACCAATATCAAAAATCCAAAAATAATTGACAGAATCGGATTTATATTTTTTAGCATACTAAATTATAACCCATATCTAGACATCGGGCCATTACCGATCTGGATCCTTGGCAAATTCATTCTTTGACCGTTACACAGCACTTTGCCTCTTCTGGTTGTAAAGGCCAAGGAATAACCGTTTGCCAGCAATATTTTACCGGCCGTTTTTGTTACTTTACCAAAAGGATAGGCAAACACCTTTTCTCCATCCATACCTTTTTCTTTTAGTTGATTCTCCCCAAGTCCAATCTCTTTTTCCATTTTGTCAGCATCTTCCGAGGCCGCGGCATGTGACCAGGTGTGGTTTCCAAAATAAACAGTGCCCGACTGGTTCATTTCCTCCGCCTGTCTCCAGCTAAGATAGTCGGGGTTGTCCAGTAGGCCTGTTGGTGCAAACACCACCGCCTTATAACCGCGTTCTTTCAAAATTGGCCAGGCAAATTCAAAACTATCTATATAAGCGTCATCAATAGTAATCATTATTCCTTTTTTTGGAAGCTCCCCCTCTCCTCTGAAAAAACGATTTATCTCCGATGGCAACACTGTCTCATAGCCTCTTTTTTTTAGATAATCTATCTGTTTTTGGAAATTGTCAACACTAACAGTCAGGCCGAGTTGTTTTTTAAGTCCAGCCTCTTTCATTCCCTGAATGTGATGATAAGTTAACACCGGCAACAAAACACATTTGTCCTTGGCCGCGGCACTTTCTGGCTTTCCCAACAGGTAGGCCAACCATATAAATATTATTATTATCATAAGCGCTGATTATTTTACACCTTCCCAAAACTTTCGGTGCTATACTAATTCACCGAATAAAAACCAAATATGAACCAACCCCTGGCCGATTTACTCAGACCCGTCAACCTCGACCAGTTTGTTGGTCAAAGTCACCTGGTAGGACCTGGCAAACCCATCCGTTTGGCGGTTGAGTCTGGTCAAATATTTTCAATGATTTTTTGGGGTCCGCCCGGGGTTGGCAAAACTACACTGGCCCGGATTCTTGCCAAAAGTATTGGAGCCGAGCTTTACGAACTTTCGGCGGTTTCAGCCAATAAAGATGACATCAGGTCCATTGTTGGCTCAACCTCGACCAAAAATACTCCAACTTTGATAAGAAAAATTCTTTTTTTAGACGAGCTGCACCGGTTTAACAAGGCCCAGCAAGATTTTCTCCTTCCTTACGTTGAGTCAGGCCACCTTACTCTGATTGGCGCCACCACCGAAAATCCTTCCTTTGAAGTTATTGCCCCTCTGCTTTCTCGTTGCCGGGTTTTTGTTTTAAATGAGTTAAGCAATGCAGAAATCAGCCTCATTATCGACCGTGCCATCAAAATCGTTTCCGCTCAAAGTGATAAAGGTCATGGTTTAAAAATAAACCCTTCGGCTCGTGACTGGCTAACCAATCTTGCCAATGGTGATGCCCGCCAGGCCATCACCATGATTGATAACGCCTTCACTCTTTATGGGGATTTAAAAATCGAATCACTCAAAAACGCCCTTCAAAGCGCCTATCTTCGCTTTGATAAAAAAGGAGAGGAACATTTCAACACCATTTCTGCCTTTATTAAATCGATGAGGGCCAGTAACCCCGACGCCGCTCTTTACTATCTGGCCAGAATGATTGAAGCGGGAGAAGATCCCAAATTTATTGCCAGGCGTATGGTGATTTTTGCCAGTGAAGACATTGGAGTCGCCAATTCGTCAGCATTAATGCTGGCCAATCAGGTTTTTCAGGCCGTCATCCAAATCGGCTATCCCGAATGCGGCATAAATTTGGCCCACGGCGTTGTCTATCTCGCCACCTCGCCCAAAAATCGCAGCGCTTACGACTCTCTTCGCGCCGCTCAAGCCGATGTTAAAACTTACGGAAACTTACCAATCCCGATGAATTTACGAAACGCCCCAACAAAACTGATGAAGGAAGTTGGGTATGGAAAAGGGTATGACATGTACTCTAAAGAGGATTTATTGCCGGAAAAATTAAAAGGGAAGCGATATTTCAAAAGTAGCAAAAAATAACCATGAGGAAATATTTAGCCATTATCAAAGTTGCCTATATTTCAGTTTTAGCCAACCGTTGGCATATTTTAATCGCCAATCTTCAGGCCGTCTTTACCCTGTTTGTTCTTTTTTTCTTTTGGCAGTTTGTTTTTATTGGCAAGGAATTTATAAATGGTTACTCATTTCCCCAAATAATCACTTATTACTTTCTAATCCGGGTCACCTATAACCGCATTTCCACCTTCACTGCTTCACGCATCGCCAAGGATATTAAATCAGGCGATATTGCCAAATACCTCCTGCGTCCCTACGATTTTACTCTTCACTTTATCTGCCGGGATTTTACTTCTGCCACTCTTTGGACTTTTGGTAACCTATTTGCCATATCCATATTTTCCTTCTATTTTTATCACTATCTGGTTTTGCCTCCCAGCCAGTTTTATTGGTTATTGTTTTTTATCGTCTATATATTAAACGGAATATTATCAATTACTTTAAACTTAATCATCGGCTATGTCGGATTTTGGATTGGTGAAGTTACCCATCTTAAGGTCGTTTCAACCATATTTATTAACATCATGTCTGGCGGCCTAATTCCGTTAACTTTTTTTCCTTTGTGGTTTCAAAACATGTCTTCATATCTTCCATTCCGGTTTCTGGTCCAATTTCCTGCTGATATCTTTTTTGGACGTTTGAATTATTTTTCATCCATTATCGGTACATTGACCCTGTTATTGTGGATTGTTGCTTTGTACTTATCAGCCCGTTATATTCTGCGGCATGGTTTAAAAACCTATGAAAGTTATAACTAAATATTTCAAAATTTATTCCCATTTTTGGCGATTAGCTTTTAGCCTGGGAACTGTCTATCGGGTTGATAGCCTTCTTCTATTTATTGCCGTCGGCTTATATTTAATCCAAAATTTTGTTTTTTTTGGCTCTGTATTTCGCTCCTTACCCCAAATTGGCGGCTGGACGCTTCCTGAATATTCTTTGTTGCTATCTATTTTTTCCCTAAACTGGGGACTCTTTAAAACATTCTATGGTCGTACAATGGAAGATGTTATCGATAAGGTCTTTACCGGCCAATACGACTATTACCTGCTAAGACCAATTAACACCCGATTTCTTAGTTACTTTTGTCCACCATTAATTAAGTCGTTTCCTTCGGTTGTTTTTAATATAATATTTGTTGCCTATATTATTATTACTCAGCACATTATCATTACCCCGATCCTGTTGGCTCTTGGTATAACCTATCTAATTATCGGACAAGTTATAATCTTTTCATTTTCAGAAATTGCCACTTCCACTTCTTTCTTTACTAACAATGCCAGCGATATCTATGCTATTTTTGAAAATGCCTGGGATCAGGCGTCATACCCCGGCGAAGCTTTTACAAAGTCCATCCATTTTGTATTAAGCTTCATTATTCCGATCACCCTGTTTGCCTCCTTCCCGACAAAAGTACTTTTGGGAAAAGTTACCAACCCCGTTGAATATATTTATCCAGTTATCGTGGCTGGTGTTTGTTCAATAGTCTCAAACAAATTTTATAAATTTGGCATCAAAAACTACACCAGCGCAGGCGGGTAAAATATGAAACCGCAAATTATTGTTAACCATCTTTCTAAAAACTTTACCACCTACAAAAAAGAACCGGGACTAAAAGGTAGTCTGAAATCACTTTTTTGGCGCGACACAAAAGTAATTGAAGCCGTAAAAAACATTTCTTTCTCTATAAATTCCGGAGAAATGGTTGGTTTCATCGGGCCAAATGGTGCCGGTAAAACCACCACTCTAAAAATGCTTTCTGGTCTGCTTCACCCAACTTCCGGCCAATGTTCTGTACTTGGGTTTACCCCATTTGACCGCAACCAGCAATTTCTATCGCAAATAAGCCTGATTATGGGGCAAAAAAGTCAACTTTGGCCCGATATACCGGCAATTGAAACATTCAACCTAAATCAGGAAATTTATCAGGTACCACCAAGAGAATATCAAGAAATTCTTGAGGAATTGACCACCTTGCTGGAAGTCAAAGAGGTAGTTTATCAACAGGCCAGAAAAATGTCGTTGGGTCAACGTATGAAATGTGAACTAATTGCTTCGCTTATATATCGCCCAAAAATTCTGTTCCTTGATGAACCCACACTGGGCTTGGATGTCCTTGTTCAGAAAAAACTTCGGCAATTTATCCGAAACTATAATGCCAAATATCAGTCGACAATCCTTTTAACTTCGCATTATATGGATGATGTAAAAGAAGTTTGTCGGCGGGTTATTATCATTAATCGGGGTGGACTAATTTACGATGGTACAGTTGAAAATTTAATTAAGCAACACGCTAATTACAAAACAGTTACGGCCATATTTAACAGTAAAATATCCAAAACCAAGCTAGAAACCATTGGCAAAGTCACCGAGTTTGAAGACCTTCGTGCCTCGATTGAAATACCCCGGGACAAAGTTGCCAAGATGGCGTCAAAATTATTGACTGATTTTGACGTTGACGATCTCGATATTCAGGAACCACGGTTAGAAAACATTATTGCCGGGGTCTTTGAGCGTAATTCATAAACATACTAAATAACCCTCCTGTCAGAGTTACGCGATAGGAGTGTTTCTATACCCCTCTTCCCCCAGTTTGTTAGCTTAGGAATTTGACAAATGTTTGGAA
>CAZIHS010000017.1:0-14710 GCA_964538765.1 uncultured Gammaproteobacteria bacterium
ATAACTTTAGACTAGCTTCCGAGGCAAACTTTCAAACCTGAGTTAAAGGGGTATACTTGTCAGAATCAAAGTAAACCAATTCGACTCTCTAAACCATTTTGTGAAGAAGCCACTTTCCGAAACCTGATCATCGTTACCGCAGAATTCAAATTTCCGGCCGTAATCCAAATAGTGTACCACCCTACTTATTAGTCCCTCCCGCCAATATTATAGTCTGGTAGTTACAGGGTTGACACCTACCGCTTGGTCGGTAGGAATGCGCCTGCATCCCTCTGGTAAAAATGAAAACCGATTACCTTCGTCGCCATCACTCGGTCGTAGGTCGGTTTGGCAAAGCCGATTTGCCAAGGAAGAAACTAAGCACCCTACACACGCCTTTGGGTTTTCCTCCACACGCTCTGAAAAAACCAAACACCTACTCATATATTCTTGACCCCAAATTATATCCCAAAACCGCCATTTAAAACCAGTTGTTTAACCACAAACAGAAAATATATACCCAACAGTCCAAGCCCTTCTTTGTGGGTAAAATTATACTTTTCACCTCTTAAGGCAAAGAAATATACCATAATCGTGGCGGCGGCTAAAAACGCCAAGTCAAACAAAAAGCCCGACGCGTCGGTTGGAGAAAACACCCCCACTACTCCCAAAATAAAAAGCAGATTAAAAAGATTGGACCCCAACAGGCTTCCAATTCCAATTTCGCTATTATTTTTTCTCACCGCCACAAACGTTGTCACCATCTCGGGAAGTGACGTCCCAATTGATAGAACAAAATAGCCCAAAATCGACTCTCTAATATTAAATATCGATATTAACCTGACAATGTTTTCAACTGTTATCTTTCCCGCCAACATCATTAAAATTAACGATCCTATCAAAATCGCGGGGTTAAATTTGGCAATTTTTCCTGTCACCTTGTTGGCTCTATCGCCTTTATTCTTTTCGGCCAAATTTAACACCAGGAAAAAAAACAATAATCCGATTCCCGCAAAACGGTTCAACTGAACGTTTGAAAGACCCATTAATATCCAAAAAACTATCAAAGATGCCAGGTTTAAGGGAATATTGTAAACCACATCCTGCCTGTTAATTTTAAACTTCCTAAAAACTGATGTAATTCCCAGTATCAAACACAAATTGGCCAAATTGCTTCCGATAATATTGGAAATCGCCAGGCTAGGATGACCGGTAAAAGATGAAATTACGCTGGTTATTAATTCGGGCAAGGACGTTCCCACTGCCACCACCGTAAATCCGATCACAAAATCGTTTACTCTAAATTTTCTGGCCATTGCCGCCGCCTGAGACACAAAAAAATCCGCCGCCACCAGAAGACCGGCCATTCCCAATATCACCAAATATATTTCCACTTTGTTTATCATACCTGAATTACAAAATCCAGGCTATAATCTCGGTTAGTTATGACCATTAAAAACCCCCTTCATCGGCTTATAAGAACAAAATTGATCAAACTTTCATTAAAAAACCCTTCCAATAACCGCCTTTGGGTCCAAAAATATCTTGGTTCTGATAAACCTACCTACGCCATTAAATCGGCCGATCTTATCCGCCTCGGCCGACTTGTTACCGAAAACAAACTTACCTCTCCCGCGGCGCTTTTTGATCTGCTCGATTCCCTTTATCAAAACGGCACCACCCATGAAGAAATCGCTCTTGCCGGGCGCCTTCTTGGTCATTTTTCAAAGTTCAGGCGGCAAATAGATCTAAAACGGCTTGAAAAATGGTTAGGTAGCACCACTGGATGGGCAGAAATTGACATTCTTTGCCAGTCCAACTTTACTGCCGACGAGATAGTTGCCAATTTCCCCGGCTGGTGCCGACTCCTTACCAAATTTAACCGCCACTCAAACATTTCCCACCGCCGAGCCAGTCTCGTTTTACTAATCAAGGCTGTTCGCCACTCGTCTGATCCAAGAATCGACACTCTGGCTTTCGCCAATATCAATAATTTGAAAAACGAAAAACATATTTTAATCACTAAAGCCATCTCCTGGCTTCTTCGTGCCCTAATCAAAAACCACCAAGGCCAAGTTTCTGCTTTCATTAAAGACAATCATGACATTCTTCCCAAAACCACCCTCCGCGAAGTCACTACCAAGCTGCTTACCGGCAAAAAATACAGTTCTGGAAAAAAATATTAATCTATCTCTTTCAAAATTTCTCAGGTTGTGATAGATTGTGATATATATAAACATCCTATGAGCCGAATTAATGTTGTTTGCCCTTTATGTCAAAGGTGGCCATTTTCCGACGTACCTTCCCCAAAAAAAACCGCTTCACTTAGTACTTGGTACGGCCGAGGCTGTGGCCAGAATTCACCAGTTATTAAATCCAGATCATCCTGTCGAAATTTTGGTCGATTACGTACAAACAGATCAACCACCACTTTCCATAACTGCTCTCAGCCTTATAATCCCCAGAACGCCCCATTAAAGACATTTGCTTTTCAGCCCAACTTCAGCCGCTCAACTATACTATATACATGAGGCTTCTAATAATAGAAGACGAACATCGCATCGCCAACTCTCTAAAAAAAGGCCTTGAACAGGAGCACTATGCTGTTGACCTGGCCTACACCGGCCCCGACGGTCTTGACCTGGCGCTCTCCGAAGATTATGACCTCTTAATTATCGACCTGATGTTGCCAGGCCTGAGTGGCCTGGAAATTTGCCGCGCTATTCGTCAAAAACAAATCCACACCCCCGTTCTTATCCTCACCGCCAAAAGCCAAATCCAGGACAAGGTTACCGGTCTTGACACCGGTGCCGACGATTATCTCACCAAGCCCTTTTCCTTTGATGAGTTATTGGCCAGAATTCGGGCGCTGATCCGCCGTCCCAAAAAAACATTATCCAACCTGCTATCGGCCAACGGTTTGGAAATCAATTTGACTACCTATCGGGTCAGCCGAGATCACCTGCCTATAAATCTTACCGCCAAAGAGTATGCCCTGCTCGAATTTTTGGTCCGTCACCACCGCCAGATTCTTTCCAAAGATCAAATAATTTCCCACGTGTGGAACTACGATGCCAACATTCTCCCCAACACGGTTGAAGTCTATATCCGAAATCTTCGGCGCAAAATTGACCTGCCTTTTCCCAAAAAAACTCCTCTTATCCATACGATTAGGGGTTTTGGTTACCGGTTCGGCCATTGAAAATGTTTAAAAGCGCCCGCCTAAAACTGACATTTTGGTATCTCCTGATTATCATGCTGATCAGTTTTTCGTTTAGTGTGGTAATTTATCAGGTTATTGGCCACGAGATCGAGCGGGTTGCCCGGGCCCAACAGCTCCGTTTTGAACGGCGCTTCGGTTTTTTTGACGATCTTCCATTTCCTCCTCCCCAAATTGATCTTGAAATAATTGACGAATCAAAACGCCGGCTGATTCTGACTCTTGCCGTTGTTGACACCAGCATATTGCTTATATCCGGCGTTCTTGGATACTTTCTTGCCGGCCTCACCCTCTCCCCAATCCAGAAGATGATTGATGAACAGAACCGTTTTATTTCCGACTCTTCCCACGAGTTTCGCACCCCGCTAACCTCGCTCAAAAGTGCCTTTGAGGTCAATCTTCGGGACCGGTCTTTAAAGCTTCCACAAGCCCGAAATCTTATTCGTGAAAGCATTGTTGAGGTCGACAAGCTTCAAAATCTTTCCGACCAGCTATTGACCTTGGCCCAGTACCAAAAACCAAACAACCATCTTCCGTTTCACAGAGTAAATCTTAAAACAATTCTAAGCCAGGCTCTCAAAAAAGTTTCACCAATTGCCCAAAAAAAATCAATCAAAATTAAATCCAGCCTTATCGATTGTCACCTTCAAGGCTACCAGGAAAATCTTACCGATCTTTTTGTCATCATATTGGACAATGCCATCAAATACAGCCGTCCAAATAAGGAAATTACTGTCTCTATCCGAAAGACAGACGGCAGGGTTGAGGCAAGCATTGCCGATCAGGGAATCGGTATTAGTCCAAAGGACTTGCCCCACATTTTCGACCGGTTTTTTCGGGCCGACCAGGCCCGCTCCAATAATAATTCCTCAGGCTATGGCCTTGGTTTGGCTATCGCCAAAGAGATTGTTGCCCGCCATCAAGGTTCAATTGGGGTCAAAAGTCAGCCTGGTTTAGGTTCTATTTTTACTATTTCCTTCCCCCTTTGATAAATTCACTTAAGTTATACTTCAGCCAAAAGTATTAAAAACAGCCATGACGGATTTAAGGCCGGAAAAGCCCAACAGTTTTTACCTGAATAAATACCACATTTTGCTGGCACTAATCCTCTTTAGCGCTTTAGGCTGGTATCTGTATTCGAAAATAATAACCAGTAAGCCTCCTGTTCAATATCAAACTGCCAGTGCCGAAAGGGGAGTTTTGGTTGTTTCACTTTCCGCTTCGGGCCGGATATCTTCCGCCGACAGTCGAACTGTCACCACCACCGCCTCTGGAGTTGTTAAAAAAGTTTACGTTAAAGAGGGTCAGAAAGTTACCACCGGCACTCCCCTTTTAGAAATAGACTTTGACCTGAATGGCCGTCAAAAGTACCAATCTGCCTACTCATCCTACCTGTCAGCTCAAAATTCTTATAAATCAGCCCAGGATAAACTCTACTCCCTTGAAAGTTCATATGTCAGCGCCAAAAACATTTTTGATAACCAGTGGTCAATGCAGTCCCCCGATGATCCCACCTATATCCAAAAACACAACGACCTTCTTACCGCCAAAGCCGCTTTAGATCAACAGCAAAACGTTATTCATCAAACCAAAACTGCCCTCGAATCATCCCGTTTGTCGCTTCAGCTATCAAGCTCGATAGTTTCCGCCCCAATCTCGGGTATTGTTTCGGCCATTTCTCTGTCACCCGGTATGATTCTCAACCCAACCAGTGATTCCAGTAATAGCAGTAATATCGAAAATAAAATTGCCATTGTCAAAACCCTAACTTCCCCGACCGTTATCGTTAATCTCACTGAAATTGATGTTCCTAAAGTTAAAGTAGGCAACTTAGTCACTCTCACTCTCGACGCCATTCCCAACCAGTCTTTTACCGGTAAAATAATCGCCATCGACACTTCTGGCACTATCAGCTCGGGAGTTGTTAACTACCCCGTTACCATCAAATTCGATACCGAAAACAATTCTGTATTTCCCAACATGTCAGTTACTGCCAATGTTATTACCGATTCTAAAAGTGATGTAATTATAATCCCCTCGGCCGCTCTTGCCGACCAAGGCGGTATCTCAACTGTTCAGGTTATGAAAAATGGTTCTCCTCAAACCGTCGAAGTTGTCACCGGCCTAAAATCAGACTCCCAGATCGAAATAGTTTCTGGAATATCCGAAGGTGACGAAGTTATCACCGCCACCATCAATAATTCGTCTTCCACCACCACAACTGGTCAAAGCTCGCCATTTGGCGCCTTCGGCGGCCAGTTTAGGGGTAACTTTGGTGGAAACAACCGTAATTCACGCTAACCATGATTTCGGTAAAAAACCTGTCAAAAATATACCGAAACGACAGTGTCGAAACAGTCGCCCTCAAAAATGTCAGTTTTGTTATCGGCAAAGGAGAATTTGTTGCCATTATTGGCCCATCGGGTTCCGGCAAGTCGACCCTGATGCACATATTAGGTGCTCTCGATTTACCCACTTCTGGAAGTTACTTTCTCGATAACCAAGACGTCGGCAGTTTGAACGACGACCAGTTGGCCGAAATCAGAAATCAAAAAATTGGTTTTGTTTTCCAGGCCTACAACTTGCTTCCGCGCACAACAGCCCTCAAAAACGTTATGTTGCCGATGGCTTATGCCAATGTTGACCAGCTAAAACGCCTGGAAATTGCCATAAAATTTCTTAAACTCGTCGGCCTGGCCGACCGGATGTATCACACCAGTAACCAGCTTTCTGGAGGTCAGCAGCAGCGGGTCGCCATCGCCCGCGCCCTGGTTATGGATCCAAAAATAATTTTGGCCGATGAACCCACCGGTAATATTGCCACCAGTCAGGCCGAAGAAATCATGCAAATATTCGAAAATCTCAACCGGCAGGGCCGAACCATTATTATGATTACCCACGAACCGGATATCGCCCGCCATGCCAATCGGATTATTAGTTTTCGTGACGGCGTCCTTGTTTCCGACCAAAAAAACGGCCACCGACTGAAATGAAATTATCAGAAATATTTTTTGAAAGTCTGCAAACCCTTGGGCTAAACAAACTTCGTTCCGGTTTGGCCGCCCTTGGCATCATCATCGGCATCGGCAGTGTTATCGCCCTCATTTCACTTGGCGCCGGCAGTCAAAAAATGATCGAAAATCAAATCCAATCCCTTGGCGCCAACCTTCTAACCGTAATACCGGGTGGTCAAAGAAACAGTTCGGTTCGTATGGCCGCCGGCTCAACCACCACCCTCACTCTTGATGACGCCATTGCCATAGAATCATCTTCTCAAATAAATACCATCAAAACAGTATCTCCCGAACTTTCCCGCCGTTCCCAGGTAATTGCCGGCAAAAATAATACCAATACTCAAATAGTAGGTGTTTACCCCCAATATAAAAATGTCCACAAAGTAGAAATGAGCTCTGGCAGTTTTATTTCTGTGTCTGATGTTCAGTCGGGCGCCAAAGTTGCCGTTCTTGGGCCCCAGGTGGTTTCCGACCTGTTTGCCGATTCCAACCCCATTGGCCAAACTGTCCGGGTTAACGGCCAAAGTCTAAAAGTTATTGGTGTTACCGTTTCAAAAGGCGGCTCGGGCTTTAATAACCAGGATGACCTCATCTACGTTCCGCTTTCAACCTCCCAAAAACAGCTTTTTGGCGTTGATTACCTGTCAACCATTTCCCTCGAAGCCAATTCTGCCGATGTTATGTCCAATGCCCAAAATCAGGTCGGCTATTTTATCCTAAACCGCCACCGCTTATCCAATCCGGCCCAGGCCGATTTTATGATTTTATCTCAAAGTGACATTTTAAACACCGCCTCTCAGGTAACCACTACTTTCACTTCACTTCTTGGCGGAATCGCCGCCATTTCTCTTTTGGTCGGCGGCATTGGCATAATGAACATTATGTTGGTCACCGTTACTGAAAGAACCCGGGAAATTGGTCTTCGAAAAGCTCTTGGCGCCAAGAAAAAAACAATTATTACCCAATTTCTTGTTGAGGCGGTCATTCTCACCTTTATTGGTGGTATTATTGGCATGATTTCTGGCATAGGCACCTCTTTTTTACTTTCAAAATTTATCAACATTCCTTTCGCAATTTCACCCCAATCAGTTGTTCTCGCAATCAGTGTTTCCGGCGTCATTGGAGTTATCTTTGGTTGGTACCCTGCCCGGCGTGCCGCCAGGCTTCAACCCATCGAAGCCCTTCGCTACGAGTAATTCAGTTTAGTTTAAGTTAGAGTGTCTAAAATTAAACATTAAAATTTAAAAACGTATGAATATTAAAAATAATCAGGCTGTTTTAGCCGTCTCTTTTATCATTATCGCCGGTCTTTCTTTTTTTGCTGGTACCAAATATCAAAGTCGTCAGTTATTAAACCTTAGGGGTCAATTTGCTTCCGGCCGAAACATGGATCGGGTGGGCAACCAGCCTGGAAACCGCAATCGCTTTGGTGGTCGCCAGCTGGTTGGCGAAATTACTGGTCAAGATGACAAGTCGGTCACCATTAAGTTATCCGATGGAAGTTCAAAAATAATATTCCTTTCTCAGTCGACAAGTTTTAATCAGGCTGTGCCTGCCTCAGTCTCCGACCTTAAACTGGGAACCCGAATTGGCGTTTTTGGCAACGAAAACGCAAACGGCACTCTCAATGCTCAATCGGTCCAAATAAACCCACCAACCAGAGAATCGGGTTCAACCCCCGCCGCCAGATAGAATTTTGCCATCTCACCTCAAAATTAGTTGGAAAAGTAAAACTGACATTTCTTTTTATAACTTAGTTCTTTGAATAGGCAAGTAGTCATAGTATAATAAAAACGGTCTTTCTATGACAAGCAGGTGGAAAAACAATATCAGTCGTTTTGGCATTTTCCTATTTTTGGTTTTATCGACACTTTTTGCCTCTCGGTTTCCCCTGATAACCCAGGCCTCCGAGTATTCCAAGTCTGCTTTAGAATTCAACCGGTGGTGTCAGGATCACCAGGATATTTGTCAAAAAAAGGATGCAGATGGCCGTCACGGTTCTGTTTCCTGTCCTTTTCCCGGCCAGTCCATAATTAAAGTATTGGTTCATGCCGGCAGCGGCCAAACAGTTTGGGAGTTGCCCGACGAGAAATACTCATTTGAAATCAACGGTTCGACCGTTGATGTCTCGGTTATATCCGGTCACGACCTGTCTTGGCTGGCTGTAATTTGCAGCCAGGGCCCAAGCCCCACCCCTTCCTTTCATCCTTCTCCCACCCCTCGTCCCACCCATCCGCCGTCTCCCACTCCCTCTTTGCATCCGTCGCCCACCCCCCGGTGTTCTCCATCCCCAACCACTCCCACCCCAACCTCAACCCCAACTCCATCCGGCCCCACCGCCACCGAAATTCCATCAAACACTCCAACTCCCACTCCAACCAACATTCAGCCAACCCCCACCAACACCCCCCAGCCTGGCATTGGCGGCGGTGACAACTCTCTTCTCACCTCTATAACCATCAGTCGAGACACCTCGGTTTTGGGGTCAACCAACAACTACAATCCTCTTGTAGACGGCATCCGTCAATCCTATTTTGGCCAGGTATTGGGAACCAACAATCTTGCCTTTACCGCCGAATCAGACTATCAGTCGGCCAAATTACCCACCAACAATTCACCGGACCCAGGCCATTTTATATACCTTCCCAAAATCCAATTAAGTCAACCGGTTTATCTTGGCCAGGAGATAAACGGCAAATGGCTGGTCGGTCAAAAAGAAATCATTACCCGCTCTGTCGGTGACGGCCAAATCTATTACGCCCACAATGGACTTGACCTTTTTGGGTCACTGTATCAGCTTCGGCCGGGCGATAAAATAATCATCAGCAAATCAAACAGTGTCCGTACCTACAAAATAGATCGGCTCAATTATATTTCTCAAACCGAAAGCGACGTTTTGTCTGCCGTTTCAAAAGACCAAATTGTCCTGATGACTTGCAGTTTTAAAGACCCCAACTATCGTTTAATATTTACTGCTTCTCTCTCTTCCAAATAATATGTCCCGCCTAATTGTTTATCTTCTGATATTTATTGGGATTGGCTATGTCATCTATTCCATCAATCAAAAAATCTCCAGCCCTCCCTCCCGGCCCGCCACACCGACATCTGCCAATCTTTCGTTTCCGGCAGGCTGGAAAATTGTCGAAACCACCCCAAACTCCCAAAAAATCCAAAAATCAGGCAATTACAAAACCGTTCCTACAGTTGTCTATTTAAAGTCACCAATAGCTGGGGACAAAGCAGAACCCCAATCCTATGTTGATAGCCTTATTGCCGGCGCTAAATCAACCATCCCTGGGCTGGTCTACTCTCAAAACCAAACCACCCCCTCCGGCGCTTACTATCTTCGGCAATTAACTGGTTCCTACCCCCTGGCCAAATCTGTAATTAAGTTGGCTCAATCAATTTATGTTAAAGACAATTTTGTCTACACCATCACCGCTTCCTATCAAAATTCTGACATCTCCGCCGAGGAAATAAAAGCTGTTTTTGAAACCGTTTTCGCCACCAAGATCGCCAATAACTAATTCTTTTTTTTGGCCAAAATCGCCATAAACAAAGGTATTTCTTCCCTGGCACGGTCTTCCATCCTCGCCCTGCCCCCTTCGCTTTTTTTATCCGACACCCACTCCTCAATACCCAAAATTTCAAAACCTCCCTCAATCACAAACCTGAATATTTCCGACAGGTTGTAATGAAAAGACCACGTTTTTTCAGATTTTTCTCCCCTCCCAGGATTGGTCAACACCGCAACCTTCATTTCTTTAAAATAAGCATCAACCCATCGGTATTGTCTCTTACTCTCGCTGTCAACCCCCCATCCGCTGTGCCTTAGCACCCTGAAACACGGATGGTTCAAAACTATTACAAACCTTCCGCCGCTTTTTAAGCCAAAATACGCATTTTTAACTGCCCCAAAAGGATCATTAAGGTTTTGCATCGCCAAAATTAAAAATGCCAAGTCAAACCTGTCTTTCTCAATCAGTGCAGATTTTTTAGTTACATCGCCAATTTCAAAACGGGCCCCAAATATACCTCCCTTTTTTCTCGCCTCATCAATCAGCATTGCCGACAGGTCGATCCCAAGATAGTCTCCACCGGCCGGTAAGTTTCTGGCCAGCACTCCGTTTCCACAGGCCAAGTCCAGCACTCTTTCGCCTCCCTTTATGTTGGCCATTCTCATCACCCCCGGCATGATAATTTTTCGGTGATAGTAATGACCCCTATCACCCACCACCCGATTGTACCAGCGGCTGGACCTATCCCAGCTGGTGGTATCTTTTGGCCACATCTTCCCAGTTTACCACCTTCCACCAATTTTCCACATATTCTCCTCGGTTATTTTTGTAATCAAGATAGTAGGCGTGTTCCCACACATCCAAAGCCAAAATTGGTTTCCATCCATTCACTCCCAGAAGATTGTGTTTTTCCAGTTGCATGATCGCCAATCCGCTTCCTTCGGTTTGCCACAGCACCGCCCAGCCAGATCCTTCCACTGTTGTTGCCGCCAGGCCAAATTCCTTTCTCATCGCCTCAAAGCTTCCAAACTCGGCCTCAATAATTTTATTAAATTTTTCTTCAGGCCGATTATCATCCTTGGCCGGCCTCATATTTTGCCAAAAAAGCTGGTGCATTAAATGACCGTTGTAGTTAAAACTTAAATCTCTTAGTAACTCCCTCAAATTCGCCTCTATTTCACCCCTTCTCATTTTTTCAATCTTATCAATGGCGGCGTTTGCTCCGTTAACATAAGTCAAGTGATGTTTATCGTGATGCAGTTCCATAATTTCTTTAGAAATTACCGGCATAAGGGCGTCATAACCATAGGGCAGGGGATTTAAGCTTAGTTTGTTCATCTTGAATCTAAATTTTAACTACTATCATTATAGTACGAGTTGGTCTCCTGCTGCAACTCAAGCTGGCCGAAAACACCAGTTTAAATGTAAATATGTCGTATAATTAGGATATGATAATCGTTAAAACAAAGGAGCAGATAGAAGGGATCCGTCACTCCTGCCTTTTGGCCAAAAAAACTCTCTCTTATCTTGGAGAACTAGTTAAGCCAGGGATTTCCACCCAAAAAATCGATGATTTGGCCGTTGAATTTATCAGCGATCATCATGCTATTGCCGCCCCTTTAAATTATCAGGGTTTTCCAAAAAGTATTTGCACTTCAATAAACGATGTAGTTTGCCACGGGATTCCCAATTCAAGTGATGTATTAAAAGATGGCGACATTGTAAACATCGATGTGACTACTGTTTTAAATGGTTATTATGGTGATACTTCGGCCACTTTCGCCGTAGGTTCAATCTCACCTTTTGCCCAAAAATTACTAAACGTCACCCGTCAATCGCTTGATTTGGCCATCAAATGCCTGGCTCCTGGCCTAAACCTTAACCAATGTGTTGGTGGTACCATCGAACCTTATGTTAAATCTTTTGGATTTAGCGTTGTTCGCGAACTTGGTGGTCATGGGGTTGGTCTCCAGTTTCACGAAGACCCCTTTGTTTATCATTTTGTTGTCCCAAAACCCGACCACGTTCTTCTTCCGGGCTACATATTTACAGTCGAACCGATGGTTAATGCCTCTTCCGACCATCGGGTTACTTTAGACCGCCGCGACGGCTGGACCATCCGCACCAGAGACGGCTCGCTTTCCGCCCAGTTTGAGCACACAGTTCTCATTACCCCCTCCGGCCACCAGGTTCTCACCTAAATCGCACGGACTCCAATTTCTGAAAGTACCAATGCTTCATTGCCACTCTATGGAGACCCTGCTCTGGTGACCACCATTTGGACAACACTAATTCTCTCCGCCAACCAAGGGCTATTTCCTAAAGCTTGAAGAATATTCTCCTGAGTCAGCCCCAAAACCGCCGCTTCATAACCTTTTCTCTTGATCCCGTTTCCAGGACCAGCCACTCTAATAACTATAACCCTCTCCTGGTTCAAAGCTAAAAATAATCACCTGTTCTGGTCTTTCCATACCCCAGTTTATATCACATAAAACGCTATAATCAACTGTGATTCTTCTCGACGGTCAAACGTTGGCCCAAAAAATTGTCCTTTCCCTAAAATCTCAAATCAAATCTACAAATCTTCACCTTCAGCTGGCCACCATTCTGGTTGGCAACAACCCCTCATCGCTCAAATACATCGATCTTAAAAGAAAAAAAAGTTTGGAAGTTGGCATTGACTTTCAGCTTCATCATCTGCCCCAATCTACATCTCAAAAAGAAATCGCCACTTTCGTTAACAAATTAAACCTCGACCCGGCCGTTTCCGGCTTTTTTATCCAACTTCCCCTTCCTCCCCAGCTAAATCAATCGGCCCTTTTAAGTTCTATCGACCCCAAAAAAGATGTTGACGGCCTAAACCCCGCCTCCCGCGTTATTCCTGCTGTTGACCGCGGCATCATCCGTCTTCTTGATGAATACAAAATCGATTTAAAAAACAAGAATGTGGTCATTGTCAATGACAGCTCGCTTATCGGCCTACCATTAAAATCAATTTTTCTCTCCCGCCACAGCCATGTCAACACCTGCAATAAATACACAAAAGACTTAAAGTCCGCCACCCGCACCGCCGATATATTAATATCAGCCACCGGGGTCAAAAATCTCATCACCGCTGATTTTATTAAACCTAAGGCGGTGGTGGTTGATGTCGCTGGCGGTGACGTTGATTTTCAGCACGTTTCTCCAAAGGCAGGCTACATCACCCCAACTTTTGGTGGCATCGGCCCGATGACCATCGCCTCACTTCTCGAGACCTTGGTCGCCCTCTCTTCCACTTCCCTTCCCCCGGGTATAAAATACCAATAATTTATGCGGATTCAACTATACGACAGGGGTAGCCCCAGGGGCAAGAAGTTGTTTACCGACCTTGTTGCGATTTGCAAGCGGTTTCAGGTAGAAGACGACCCCGAGTACGTTAAGGACATGTCCCGCGCCTATGCGTTGGGTTTACAGTGCCAAACCGCTCTTGTCATCAACTCTGAAGTGGTCTTTGTTGACCGATATCCTTCGCCAAAAGAGCTGGAAAGTATCATTTCCGACTACATTTAATTGAAAAGTCAATATCCCGATAAGCGTCCTGAATAATCAACTGTGCCTAACGCCTCCCGTGGCCGACACTAAATCCAAAACAGTTTAAAGACATTTTCGTCAACGATCTTCTCGGTCTCTTCAAAGCTCATTTTCCAAATTTCGGCCACTTTTTCATAGACATATTTCACTTTCAGGGGGTTATTTGTTTCTCCCCGAAAGGGGACTGGCGCCAAAAACGGGCTGTCAGTTTCTAAAAGCAACCTGTTTTTGGGGATATTCTTTACCACCTCCACTAATCCCTGGTCATATGTCAAATTACCGTCCACTCCAAAATACCATTCACTTTTTAAGTCAATGATTTTTTGAATCCTCTTTTTTCCACCTGTATAGCAATGAAACACTCCCCTGGATTTTGGATATCGCTCGATTACAGCAATTGTTTCATCAATCGCTTTTCTGGCATGAACTATCAGCGGCAGTTTGTGCTTAATTGCCAACTCAATTTGCCGGCAAAATAATTTTTCCTGATCTTCTTTGCTTCTGTCTGCTTCTTCCGCCGGGGCCGGGCTATAATCCAAGCCGCATTCTCCAATTGCCACAATTCCGCCATCCTCGGCCATCTTTTCGATAATCTTCAGCTCTTCGTCGTCACTCCACTCTCTTTTGGGGTTAGCAATTTGCGGATGAATTCCACCGGCAGCCAAAAGATATTTACTGCCTTTTTTGGCCAACCCTACGTTTTCTTCAGAATCACCGGCGTTAGTTCCCGCCAAAATCACCCTTATTTTCTCTTTTTCCACCAGAGCCAACAGTTTGTCCCGTTCCTCTTTGGTCCAAAACCGAAGTGATAGGTGCGCATGTGTATCAACCACCACCGACTTTAGCACAATATTCCTGTTGAAATAACTGATAAAATTGAAAAAAGCAGATGATAATTCACGCTCAAAGGCTGTTGCCTCATCAAGATCTAAAAGTGTCCATTGAAAAATATGTCGGGCAACACCACATTGCGGCGGGGGTAATTTTATCGGCGGTTGGCAGTCTGGTCCGCGCCACCCTCCGGCTTGCCGACGGCAAAACTATCAAATCCTATGACCAAATGTTTGAAATTGTTTCAATGACCGGAACGGTTTCAGTAAATGGCTGCCACCTGCACCTGTCTCTTTCCGACGAAAATGGCCAACTTGTTGGTGGCCATCTTAAGGAAGGCTGTATTATCAAGACCACTGCCGAAATAATAATCGGTGAGATTGAAAAAATGGGATTTTATCGCGAATTTGACGATAAAACCGGGTACAATGAATTAGTTATCAAAACCGTCAAATAATTTTATATCCCAATTTATTGATACAGCAGTTAATAGAAATGCGTATTTAATAAAAATTTAGATAAGGGTCTTGCATAGATAAGAGGCTGTTAATCAGCTAAACTTACCTAAATGCAGG
>CAZIHS010000018.1:0-14239 GCA_964538765.1 uncultured Gammaproteobacteria bacterium
GGATTATGCTCTGTAAAATTCATTTTTATCATTTTCCAATGTTCCAAAAGCTCTATGGCCGTAACATCATCCTTTGTAATCGCCCCTTTTGGTGCCTTCACTGGAAAATCCAAAACAAAAGTTGTCGCCAAATCCTCAGTTTGACCCACTTCGGGATGATAAGGAACTCCCTGACTCTTTAACATTTTAAACACCGAGTCGGTTGCGCTCACTCTCACTCTTCTTATGTAATATTTCGCATAGCGAGGATGCATTCCGCTGGCCGTATCCAAAAGTTGCGATGAATTGCCGGAAGGCTTAACACAGGTTATGCAGGTCGATGGATTAATCCCAAACCTTTGAGCATAACGTCGGTTTACCTTCACCGCCTCTTCCTTCATTTTCGACAGCATCTCTGCTTTTCTCACCCTGGCATTATCAAAATAGCCGGTAAACGACACCCCCAACAATGCCTCTTCCTCACTGTTCTTTTTCCACTCAGGCGACAAATAACCAAAATTAGTAAGTGTTGCCTGGTACGTTCCCAAAAGCGCCGCCAAACGCACCTTTCTTAAAAGGTCATTCTCTTTATCTTCCTCACGGATAATTATTGCTGTCAAATTGCAAAACTGTTTAGACCTAAGAACAATTTCACCACACGGATTTGTACCCGAAGTCTCCCAATGTTTCTCAAATTTTTTCCATCTTCTTTCCGGCAATTGCCATTTCAAACCTTCGCGGTTAAACAAACCCCTTTCACCCGAACCGCTTTTTGCCAAAGACAGCCATTCTTCCAAAAACTCCACACTATCCGGCTTCTGTTCATACACCGCCGAGTTGTTCGACATACTCCTTTGAGGCTCGTTAATATAAAACTGGCCATCTTTCGCGTGTCTCATTTCCAAATCACCCAAATCTGACAAAGAAATCATCGCGCTTCTTCTCACCCCACCGGCCACCACTATCTCCCCTATCTTACAAATGATATCGTAAACATCCAGGCTGGATAACTTCTTTCCCTGTTTGGCCAAAATTTTGTCTTTAGAAAAAGTCATCAGCGCCTGAAGCGGCTCTGGACCAGAAGCCCTTCCCCCCATCGTATACAACCTGGCACCCTTTGGCCTGATTTTCGAATAATCAAACTCAACGTCCTCGCCTTCATACCACGTCCTCATCGCCAAAACAAAGGCGTCAGCCCAGCCTTCTTTACTGTCAGCTACCTGATGTGTCTTGGCCTTTTTACCAGTTTGCTTTTTAATCACCGGCAACTTTTCCACCACTTTGTTCTCCACTGAATAGCCGACCCCGGTTCCACACATCGAGATGTACATTATCTCTCCAAAATCCTGAAAAGTGGTTGGCGCAATAAACGAACAGTTATATGCTGTTACATTTGAATTCCGGGCCGCGGAACCTGCTGACCAAAGCAACCTCATCGACGGGATAATTTCCTGATTTAAAATCGCTTCAGCCACTGCCCCATACTCTCCTTCCGTCATTTTCCCCCCCAAATTTTCTTTCATAAAATCCATAAACCGGTCCACTGTTTCCACCCAGGTTTCCCGTCTCCCCTTATCATCCTGCCATCTGGCGTAGCTTGTATAATAAACAAATTCCGACAATGTACTTTTAAAATATTTTTTGCTCTCTTGTACTTCTTTTTTTATTTCTTCGGCCACATGCCCGTTTCTCATCTCCCTCAACAACTGGTGTTCGTGACGGTATAGGATATATTTCTTGGCCGTCTCAGCCAAACCCTGCCAAATCAAATGCTTTTCAACCAGGTCCTGTATCTCCTCAACCTTTGGAATATAACCAACCTTAGTGCTTTTAATTTTTATCAATTCCCTGGCCACCCTCAATGCCACCCTCTTGGCCATTTTCTCCCCTCCCTCGCTGGTATTATTTAAAGCTTTCAAAATTGCATTCGCAATTTTGTTGATATCAAAATCAACCACGCTCCCATCTCTTTTTCTAACCTTTTTAACTTCGTTAATTTTTTCTAATGGAGCCATTTATTTCTCCTTTTTCTTATAATTTTTAACTAAACTTTCAAATTCGTCGACACTTTTAATATTCAAATAAATCGTCGCAAACCGGATATACGCCACCGGATCGATATCCCGCAACTTATTCATCACCATCACCCCAATTTCCCTCGATGGAATTTCCACACTTTGCCAATTCAAAAGCTTCATTTCAATTTCATCGATCAGCTTATCTCTTTCCTCTTTGGCCATTTTCCAGCAGGCTTTTTCAAAACACTTCTCCAGCTTCGCTCTTGAATAATCCTCCACCCGGCCGTCTTTTTTAATCACCTTCAACTCAATATTTCCCACCGTTTCATAGGTTGTAAACCTTTTGTTACACTTCAAACACTCCCGCCGCCGTCTGGTTGCCCGGCCCTCGTGGGCATCCCGGCTTTCCAAGACATTAGATTCATCAAAAGCGCAATATGGACACAACATAATATTAAACACCACAAATAGTGAATGCTTACCACTATACCCACTACCCATTGAGCCTGTCAACTATTTACTTGTATCTCAAAAGCAAGCCATCGGTGTCAATTCCAAAAACAACCAGTCTATACTATAATAACCCCATGACCAAAGTCCTTAAATTTTTTGGCGAAGTTAAAGCCGAATTCAAAAACATCACCTGGCCCAAACGCGATGCTTTAATTCAGCTTACCATTGTGGTAATATCGCTATCAGCCTTAACGGCCGCAGTTCTTGGCAGTTTTGACTTTATATTTACCAATTCGCTGGGTTATCTTACCCAGGTCAACAAACCAACTCCGGTATCCAACCAAAAAATACAGATTACTATAGCCCCCCAGACACCCACCGCCTCCGCCTCAACCACCAAAAAACCATAATTGATATGCCAAACACTTCCACCCAAACCAGTCAAAAACAATTCCTCTTTCCACTTTCCGACAACACTTCCATCCCCATCGACGCCGCCTGGTTTGTAGTTAACACCTATTCCGGCCACGAATACAAGGTCATCGACTCGCTCAAAACCAGAATTAAAACCATGAATCTTTCCGACAAAATTTTTCAGGCCATTGTCCCCATCCAAAGTAAAATGATCATCCGCCGCGGTCAAAAGGTCAAAACCCAGGAAAAAACTTTTCCCGGCTACGTTCTTATCCAAATGGTTCTTGACGACGATTCCTGGATCACCGTCAAAACCACTCCTGGCGTCACCGGCTTTGTTGGTGTTGGCAATCAGCCATCAGCCATCTCCCAAAAAGAGGTTGATCAAATTCTCAAAACTACCAAAGAAGACAAGCCAAAATATCAAACCCCTCTTTCTATCGGAGATGTAGTTAAAATCACCAACGGACCCTTTGCCGATTTCATCGGCACCATCGACTCGGTTGACCAGGAAAAAGGCAAGCTTAGGGTTTTGGTCTCCTTCTTTGAACGGGAAACACCGGTTGAGTTGGACTTTTTACAAGTTAGTAAGGAATTGTAATGGCCAAAAAAATCAAAATCATCGTTAAGCTGGCTATCCAGGCCGGTTCTGCCAATCCGGCTCCTCCTGTCGGCACCGCTCTTGGCCCTCACGGCATCAAAATCATGGACTTTTGCAACGAGTTTAATGAGAAAACAAAAGACATGAAAGGTTCTTTAATTCCCGCCCTGATTACTATTTATGAAGACCGTTCTTTCAGCTTTATCATCAAAAAACCGCCGGTTTCCGACATGATCAAAAAAATCACCGGCATTGCCAAAGGCAGCGGCACCACCGGCCGGGAGAAAATCGGCAAAATCACCCAAGCGCAAATTGAAAAGGTCGCCACCGACAAAATGACCGATCTAAATACTACCAGTCTTGAAGCCGCCAAAAACATGGTCATCGGCACCGCCCGTTCAATGGGTTTAGAAATTGTCGAATAACACTAGTCTCCAAACCATATCCCCACAAATTAACAACTTATAATTTAAATATTAATGACCACCAGCATATCCACACTTATAACAAGAATTAAGGGTCTAACATATCTACTATCACGCGAAGACGATATAATGCACAAACCATTAACCAGAGTTTTTCAAGATCAAGTCATTTGTCTTGACAGTAGGTCGGTGGTAAGAGGAAAGGAATGTCGCCTACTTACAAGTACCAAACTACTACTAGAAAGTAGAAAAACAGAGAGCCAACTGAAGGTATTTGCGACTTCTGTGTTCGTGAAACATCGCCCCAAACCTAATCTTTTTATCAGTTAATTAAAATATGAGCAAAACTACCCGAGTCAACAAAACTCAAAAAGCCAAACTCGCCGTGGAAGCCCCAGTCAAAACCGGGCGCAAAGCCAAATTAGAAAAAGATATTCCGGCCAAAACAGACGTTGAAGCCGTCACCAAAACCGAGGCCGTTCCCGCTTCAGAGCAACCCGAGGAAGCCAAGGAAGTTTCCACAAAAATCAAAACAGCCAAAGTCAGAAGCCTAAGATATCAAAAAGCCAAGAAACTAATCGACGTTAACAAGCTTTATTCCCCCGCCCAGGCCACCAAACTTGTCAAGCTCGCTTCTCTTTCAAAATTCAGCGGTAAAATTGAAGCTCATTTGGTTGTCACCGAAATCGGCAATCTGGCCGACATCGTTTTCCCCCACTTTGAAACCGCCGCTAAAAAAATTGTCATTTTAAACGACTCAATTCTTGGCCAAATCAAAGCCGGCCAAATCGACTTTGACGTCCTGATCGCCACTCCGGCCACCATGCCCAAACTTTTGCCTTTCGCGAAAACCTTGGGCCCAAAGGGTTTAATGCCCAATCCTAAAAACGGCACTCTCACCGACAAACCGGAAGAAGCAGTAAAACGCCTTTCAGTGGCCAAAACCAGCATCAAAACCGAGAAAAAAGCCCCACTTGTTCACCAAATTATTGGTCTGGTCTCTCAACCCGAAAAAGAAATCGAAGCCAATCTCTTGGCTCTCATCAAAGCCATCAAACCGGCCCGGATCAAAAAACTGATTATCTGCCCAACCATGGGCCCATCCATCAAAGTCGAAGTTCAAAAATAATGTGGAGAGTAACCCCTGCTTTTCCTGTAGAGAAAACTGTTGCCGACAGTTCTATCTTGGAGGCGATAACCCCCTACCAACACCACCATCAGCCACATTCCCCGGCTATCTTCACATAGAATTGGTTGAACCTGTTCAGGCTTTAACCGCTAACCCTAAAGCACCAGCGCTGTGGTACGGACGGTACCGCTGCACGAAACTTAGTCCAGCTGGTAGATGTACTATCCACAACGAACCAGGAAGACCACCTTTTTGTAAGTCAGCCGGAGTCGATTACCCTCCTAACCCTCACTGCGATCTTTACCACCAAACGCATCCCCCCACCCCACAACCTACAAGACTCCTAGCACGCCTATCCCGATTATTCCGCGGCTAATTTAGTTTCTAAACCACCACTCTTCTCACCGTCCCGCTCAACGATACCAAAATTTCATAGGCAATAGTCCCGCATTTTTCTGAAATTTTTTCCGCCGAAATTTCGCTCCTTCCCCCAATCACTTCCACCCGGTCATACAATTTTGGCAATTTACCCCCAAACCAAACCGAGGTCATATTCATATTTATCCTTCCCGCCAACGGGTAAAAACACCGGCCATATTTTATCTTCCCCACCCCCGACAACCTTCTGTCCAACCCCTCAAAATACCCAACCGGAATCACTCCCAAAAAACCATCCTCTTTGGCCACAAAGTCGCCACCGTATCCCACCCTCTCCCCCGTCTTTAATTTTCTTACCTTAATGATTGTCGACACCATTTTCAAACACGGCCGGTCCAAGTACAACCCAATCCCCAGCCTGTAGGCATTGGTCAACCCCGTCGGCAACCGCCCAATAGTCCCGCTGGCTCCTAAATGGTAATACTTCAATTTCCCCGCCCGATTTTCAACCAGTTCTTTGGCCATTTTAAATCTATCTATTTGTCTTTCAAACAATGCCCCACTACCCCCCACCTGACCCAGATGCGACATCAACCCCTCCAGTTCCAAATTGCCGCTTTCCAACACCTTTTGGCAAACCTCCTGTATTTCTTCAACTTCAAATCCCTGCCGATTCATGCCGGTGTTAACTTTCAAGTGAACTTTTATTGGCTTTTTAACTTTTAGCAACCAGTCGATTTCCTTCCGGTTTTGAACCATCACCGTCAGGTTTGACCAATCAAAATTCAAATAATTTGCCGGCCAATTGGCCCCGATCATCAAAATTGGTCTTCGGCTCACTTTTCTAATCCTTAGCACCTCGTAATACGAATCACAAACCAGATAATCAAATTCTCTCTTTTCCAGTATCGCCGCCACCTGCTCCAAGCCATGACCATAAGCATTCCCCTTAACCACCGGCCACACCCCGCTCCCTTTTGCCCGGCCAACCATTCTGTCAAAATTTTCCAAAAGCACCTTTTCACTTATCTCAATCCAGTTTAAAACCGAAAGCGGCCTCCTCCTCTTCCTCACCCAGCTGTCAACCTTTCCCCAAATCATCCTCTTCACTACTCCATTGCCAATCTTATTATTTCGTCCAGCAATCTTCCATAATCCCATCCATAAACTCGCGCTTCTTGGGGCAAAAGCGAGGTTGGGGTCATCCCCGGCAAAGTGTTTATCTCCAAAAAATAGGAAACATCCCCGGCCACAATAAAATCCAGTCTTGCGTATCCCCGGCAACCCACCAGTCTGTATATTATCTTTGCCTCCTCGCCCATTTTTTCCAATACGTTTTTGGGAAGAGACGATGGACAAATTTCCTCCGACCCTCCCTTCACATATTTCGCCTCATAATCAAAAAAATCATTTTTAGGCCTGATTTCAATCGGCGGCAACACCACCAGCTCCTCATTTCCCACCACCCCCACCGAAACCTCTCTTCCCTTTATGTATTCCTCCACCATCACCTCTCCAAACTTTCTGGCCTTTTCCACCGCCCCCGAAAAATATTCCTTTTTTTTAACCAGGGTCACCCCCACGCTTGAACCTCCACCAACCGGCTTAACCACACAAGGAATTTGAGAATCCAGCCTTGGCACTTTCACCCCCACCCCTTCCACCAATCTTTTCATCAAAAGCTTATTCATCCCCAAAGCCGACGCCAACACCCCGCTCCCGTTATATTTATATCCCAAAGATTCCAACATTCCCTGAATTTTTCCGTCCTCAAATCCAACCCCGTGAAGGCCCAAAAAAACCATCTCTGGTCTACATTCAAACAACTTTGAAAAATCCTCAACTCTATAAGTCTCACTATTGGCCAGCATTAATTCTTCCACCTCATACTTATTCCTGTCCAAATTTTTCCCAATTTCTTTCGCCGACGCAATTGACACTTCTCTTTCCTCGTTATTACCTCCGGCCAGCAACAAAAGCTTTATCTTTCTTCCCACCCCACTATTATATAATAAAGCATCTGAATAACTTCAAAACTCTGGCCCTTGCCTACCTCCGGATTCTCGCCAAACTCCAACTGGCCAAAATTAAGCTGCTTGCCGGAATGTATCAAAAACCCTTTACCATTGTGGCCATCACCGGTTCTGCCGGTAAAACCTCTGCTGTTGAAGCCTGCAAAGTAGCCCTGCAAACCAGATACAAAGTCAGAACTAACGATAACCAAAACGCCGAATACAGCCTGCCCGCCAACATTTTAGGCTTTGTAGTCAAGGATTTTTCACCAATAGGGTGGTTAAAAATTCTCCTTCTTGCCCCAATAAAGTTGGCCACCAATTTCAACCGCCCCGACATTTACCTTGTCGAAATGGACGTTGATGGCCCCTCTCCACCCCTGAACATTTCCTACCTCCTTACTATTATTCAACCCGACATCGCCATCCATCTAAATGTTTCCACCGTCCACACTCAAAACTTTGACCACCTTATTCCCGCCTCAACCAACAGCACAAACCGTATCAAAATAGCTAAAAAACTGATGTGTCAACAACAGCAGGTTCTTGTCCAATCGCTCAAACCACATCAAACAGCCATTCTCAACACCGACGACCCGCTCATCCGCCGCTATCTTCCTTCGGTTAAAACCAAAGTCCTCACCCTGGGGCGCTCTCCCCAAAATACCCTCTGTATCCAAAAAACCAGTTCAGAGCCAAAAGGCTTTCTGGCCCTCTACGTTCTCAACCACCAAAGCTATCTTCTTAAAACCGCCAAATACGCTTTCCCCAAAATTTACGCCGCTACTTTTGGCACCGCCATTTTACTTGCTTCCCACTTTGGCATCAGTCCCAGCCAGGCCATTTCTGCCATCAACACCAGCTATCACCCGCCCAAAAGCCGGTGTTCTCTTTTAATAGGTATCCACCAGTCCCTCATCATTGACAGTTCCTACAACTCCTCTCCCCAGGCCGCGACTGAATTTTTAAATCTTCTTGGCACTTTTACAACCACCAAAATCGCTGTTCTTGGCGACATGCGCGAGCTTGGCCTCCAATCCCCCGCCGAGCACCGCCGTCTTGCCAAAACCGCCCTGAAATCAGCCGACCACATCATCACCGTTGGCCCGGAAACCAAAAAACATTTTCCCGCCTCACCCAAAGCCCACTCCTTTCTCTACTGGTGGCAGGCCGCCGACTTTCTTCAAAACCAGCCAGCTTTGCTAAAAAAATCGACTATTTTGGTTAAAGGGTCGCAAAACACAATTTTTCTTGAAGAATTGGTAAAAAAAATCCTAAGAAACCCCTCCGACCAAAACCGTCTCTGCCGCCAATCACCCACCTGGATTACCCTAAAAACCAAGTTTCAAAACAGTCATCGTCAGACCTAAACTCCCGCTAACCTCTAAAATCCTTATCCTTCTTCATTTCCTTTTCGATCAGATCCCGCAAAAACACCGACCGGGGTATCATCCTGTTTTTCGCCACCCAATCAAGATAGGTCAAAATCTTTGGGCTGACAAAAAAATTAAACCGAACGTCAGCGCTTTTTTTAGCCTCGTGAACCAGCAACGCCAATTTCTTGGCTATATCTTCAACCTTTTCATACTCCAGCCAAAAAACTTTATCGTTGTCAGATATTCCAAACAACGACGGGTCAAAACCCTTTTGGTAAACAATAATTAGTGGCTTTCCCTTTCCCACAATCAGGCTAATTTCGTGCCCCACATGTAAAGTCGAAGGAAAAGAAGCCTCGATCACACAAAAATCAGATCTATCCACCCACTTTAGCACCTGTTTGTAGGCCTCAACCCTGTCTTCGTTTGTCATCTCATCATACTTCTCATCAGCAATTTTAGTTGTGTTTTCCAAAACTTCCACACTCATCGATTGCAACACCTTAACTATTTGCCGATAAACACTTTCAAACTTGTCCCTATAAAAAACCGACCCGGAAAAATATGCCTTCATTTTATGTATAACTTTATAACTAATTCTATTGTCTCACACCAATTTCAAAAATCCAGAACCGTATCCACCCATCTCCTTCCAACTCCCCATTTCCTTCGGGCCACTTCTATTCTTATCGATTTATACCATTTCATTCTCGTCCTTTCTCCTTCAAACCACCTGTTCCTCAACTCAGTTAACGCCAATATCGTATCCTTAAATATATTTTTCGGATCCAGGCTAGCGATTTTAACCCAATGTAAAGAGGCCGCGTCATCAGCCGCCAGCATCGTTCCTCCCACCGATCTTCCAATGTAGTGAATATTCAAAGTTTTCGGGCCACCTTCACCATATTCCCCCATATAAATTCCCAGCATCGACACCAGCTCAACCGTCAAACCGGTTTCCTCCAACACCTCTCTTTTTGCCCCATCCTCAGGGCTTTCTCCATATTCTAAAAATCCACCGATTATATCCAGGCTCCCGATGTATGGATCGCGCCCCCTTTTTGAAAGCAAGACCTCATCCCCCTCGACAATACAGACACTGGCCGTAGCCTTAGAGTTCCGATAATAATTCTCTTTACAACTCAGACACATAGAGTAAGTAGGTGTCTGAGTCAATTCTCTCGCACAAAGCGGACAATATTTAAAAGTCATTAAGAATGAATTCTAACATTCTCTCCTCAATTTATCAAAAACCTAATATCTCTCTCCACCGCCTGCTTCCACCCCTTGCTCAAATTATGATCATCACCCTCATAAATCACCATTTCCGCTCTCCCGCCCGCCACCCCGATTCCATCCACCACCTTTTGTTGCCAGTCTACCCTACACCATTCGTCCGCCGTCCCCTGATGTATTAGAATTGGCGATTTTATCCAATCATAATAGTTTTCAAACGCATACCGTCTGGCATCATATCGCTTCATAAAATCTGCCACCGCTTTTCGCACCATCATTCCACCGTCATCCAAATCAGCCGCTGTATCCAAAATACTTTGGGGAAAAGGATTAGTCATCGGCGCCCACAAACTGGCCGGAAAATTACCGCCCAAAATCTCAAGTGCCGACAATACAATTTGGCCTCCATTACTGTGTGCCCAAAACCCCACTTTATTACTGTCCACAAAAGGCAAGTCAGAAACGGTGGCCAATAAATCCATCACCGCCGTCACCTTTTCAAACCTGGCCGCCAGCATGTCAAAACTTTCCAAATCCGACTTTCCATAACCCAAAAAATCCAAACTCACCGTCGCCGTCCCCGCCGCGGCCAACCTGTCGGCCACCCGCCAGCTGCCAAAACCACTATAATACCCCTCCTTATCGGCATAACCCCTCACCATAATCACCGCCCCTCTTTTCCCACCCTCCCCTCTAGTCATCCCCACCGGACCGTTTATCATCCCCGAAATCCATTTCCCCTCGGTCATAAAACGGAAAACCATCGATTCTACATCATTATTTTTAAAATCCTCACGCCAATTTTTATTTTGTATCGTCCGCCTCACATTCACTTCCGCCGGCTCCCCCAGCCACTCAAATTTCCCCGCCATCGCCCCCCTTTTTTTCAGGCTGTCAAAATCATACCGGCCAAGATCCACCAGTTGGCCACCATTCCTACCCTCTCCCCCCGGGGCCATCAGCCCTCTTCCCCTGTCCCATCTCCACCATCCCACTGCGGCCGCCAACACCACCACCAATCCAAAACCAACCACCCGCTTGCTAATCATTTCAAAATAAATTATAAATCAATCCGGCTTTCCTGTTTTCCAAATCCTTTTCTAATGATATACTTACCCAATACTAATTAAAGTAAGTCCAGATGAGTGATATAAAAGAATTAGTTCGTGACGGTAGACTTCCGTTTATGATAGTAACAGGAAACCCAGATACATTGAGTTAATATGCAGGTCCCTTAACCGAAGCTGCAAGCCAGGCAACAGGTAGATCTGTTACCACCAAAGACGCAGAAGGCAATATTGTCGCCTTTTCTGACGGTCATCGAACTAATAGAAAATCCTACGGATGCTTTCAGGGGGAAGTGACAAGAAGAAGATTTGACCAAATAGATTGGACTATCGACAAAAAACCTATTCAATAGCACGTCCTATCATTTCCACCCAATTTGTTTTATAATTCCCTGTCCACCGTAGACAGCAGGTAGGCCAATAGTAATAATAATGGCCCTAAATCCCGCCGAGGCAAATAGGCTAGTTTCTAGTTTATCGCCCCGATTTACGGGGCTTTTTTATGCCAAATCAAAAAAATATTCAAAAAGTTGAAGATATTGTTCAAAGCCTGAAATCAGCCAAGTCGGCCGCTCTGGTTCAATATCAGGGCCTTAATGCCGCCGCCACCGCCTCTCTTCGGCAAGCCGTTAAAAACAACGGCGGGCTCCTCGAAGTCACCAAAAACTCACTTATCACCCGGGCTCTAACCAGGCTTGGTGTCACCCTTCCTGCCCCCCTAATCGGCCCAACCGCCATCGCCTATTCCAATCAAGACGAAATCACCCCTCTAAAAGAAATCGACACCGTTAATAAACAATCCGAAAAAACTTCGTTCAAATATGGCCTTTTCAATCTCAAACTTCTCTCTCAATCGGAACTATCCACCCTTCTTTCCCTGCCATCCAAAACCACCCTCATCAGTCAACTCATCGGCGGCCTTCAAAATCCACTTTCCCGCCTTGTCTATTCTCTCCGTTTTCCCCAAACCCGGCTTGTCCTGGTTCTAAAAGCCCTGGCCGAAAAACAAAAAACCGCTCAGACCTAATTATTTACTAATTTAATTTTAAACTTATGTCAGAAGACAAAAAACTTGATAGCAAACTGCAAAAAATATTAGACGCAGTTGCCGATCTTTCGGTTCTGGAACTTTCAGAGCTGGTTAAAGCTCTTGAAGAAAAATTTGATGTCAAAGCTATGGCTGCCGCCCCGGCCGCTGCCCCCGCCACCGGTTCTGCTTCTGCCGCCGCTCCGGCAGTTGAAGAAAAAACCGAGTTTGAGGTTGTTATCACCTCATCCGGCGCCAACAAAATTGCCGTCATCAAGGCCGTCCGCGAATTCAAGCCCGAGCTTGGCCTGGCCGACGCCAAAACCCTGGTCGACACCATTCCTGCCAATCTTGGCACCATGAAAAAAGAAGCCGCCGCCGATGCTAAAACCAAGCTTGAAGCCGCCGGCGCCCAAGTCGAACTAAAGTAACCAGAAGGTCTGATCCTGTTTTTTCAAAAATTAGTGGTCTTTTCTGGCTCTCTCATCGGCCCTCATTTGGCGAAAGCTTACCGCGATGAGCCAACCTCAAGAAAACTGATTATGTTGTCAATTGTAATTGCCACTATCCTGCCCACCGCTTCTTTTGTATTAAAAGCATTGTGTGGTGTAAACACCACATCATCACGGTCCCGCAACAAATGAAAGCTAAGTAAGTCTTTCATCGTCCCCTTTCTTGTTTTTTCACTCATCACCACCGACACGTTTTCCACCTGCCCTTCTTCTTCTACCACATCCAGCCCCACCCCGGCCAAAACTTTATTATTCAACGCCCAAACCAACGCTTCAGTTTCCACCACCGCCCCCCGGCAGGTATTGACAAGAAAACTGCCGCTTTTCATCAGCTTTATATTTTTTTTATTAATCAAATGGTGAGTCTCGGCCACCGATGGCACATGCAGTGTCAAAACATCGGCCGTCGCCAAACATTCATCCAAAGGCACATTTTTAAATCCCAGTTTTTTGGCAAGTGCCTCATCTGGCTTTCTTTCAACCCCAACCACCTTCATCCCAAACCCCCGGCCAATTTTTACCACATTGGCGCCGATCCTTCCTACTCCCACCACTCCCAAAACTTTTCCCTTTAAATCCACCCCCGTAAGCCCGTCTGGACTAAACTCCCCGTCTTCAACCGACTGATGAGCCGGTACAATTTTTTTAGTCACCGCCAAAATCAGGGCAAAGGTGTACTCGGCCACTGTATTCGATCCATATTCAGCCACATTCACCACCTTTATTTTTCGCAAATTGCATTCTTCACAATCGATGTGGTCAATCCCTGTTGAGCGGGACGCCACCATCTTCAGCTTAGGCATCTTTTTCAAAAATTCCCGGTCCAGGTTTGAATAAATAAAAGTTGATATTATATCGTAATTTGCCGCCAATTCCACCGCCTGGTCCACCTCCTCTTCAAAAATTCCCACCCCATAAACCGGCAATCTCACTATTTCTTTTTCAATTGATTCCCGCTCCCAGCTCCTCACACCAAAAAAACCTATCTTGTAATCCATAGCCCATTATAAATCAAAAACCATTCCAAACCAGCCAAAGATAATTATTGGGGATAGATCAAACGAACCTCTCTGCCCCCGATTTTTCGTCATTGACACACAAATATCTCTTATGTTTTACTGTCATTAACTTAATAATTACTTTGATCCACGAGGAGCCACATGTACGACAATCAAAATCTACCACAAGACAAACCTTTGTCTCAAACCACCCCCAAAAAAATTAATGGAGTTTCCATCGACAACCTTCCCGACCTTCTCACCGTCGCCGAAGTCGCCGATCTTTTACGGGTTTCCAAGCTGACCATCAAACGTTGGGGTAAACGCGGCAAACTTCCCGCCATCCGCATCAACGCCCGTGGCGACCGCCGCTATCGCAAGGAAGCGGTTTTGTGGCTTTTAGGCATCCAGGCAGAGTAATATTTCACATGGCACTAGAAATTATCGACGCTTCACCAAGTCTTTTGCCACTCCTCACAACCGGAACTGATCTCAGTCAAAAAGTTGTTGTTCTTCCAAATCCCAACCCAAGACAACTTTACCCAACTTTAATTGTCGCGGCACCGTTGTAATTTGGGCGCTTTTTTGATTTGTTTCTGCCTGTGTTTAGGTTT
>CAZIHS010000019.1:0-13881 GCA_964538765.1 uncultured Gammaproteobacteria bacterium
GAATCAAAGATACGTTATTTGATAATCAATTGGTTACGCTGTAACAACTCTATTAAATAAAAAAAACATTTCAAAAGTCGCAGTCCTCACTAAAATGGACAGGCTCTCCTACGGTAACAGTAAAGGTTTATTCTTTTACCTCAGACTGTCGCAGTCCTCACTAAAATGGACAGGCTCTCCTACAAATTTCTGGCGTGCCAAAAGGTTGAACAAATCAAGGTCGCAGTCCTCACTAAAATGGACAGGCTCTCCTACAAATTCATTACCAATGCGACACTTATTGTTTTGTGTCGCAGTCCTCACTAAAATGGACAGGCTCTCCTACAACATCAATTCGAATACTACTGCGAAAGATCTTGTCGCAGTCCTCACTAAAATGGACAGGCTCTCCTACCCTTGGCTATCTTATCAATTAAAAATCAGCAACTTGCAATTTGAAAAATTCAAAAATCATACATTTTATTTTTATTTTAATATGTTTTTGGCGGTTTTTTGTTTTCACAAATGGCATAAAAAAATTCAAATATGTTAATGCGATGTACACATCCTATTGTCGATCAATTATATTTAATTTTTTACACTTTGATGACGCTTCCGTTTGGCGCCCGTTTGCACTTTTGCAGACAGTGGTCCAACCCGTAATATGTTATTCCTTCAAAATCAATTGATTTCACCCTTTTTCGCCGGCCCGGCCAAGCCGGCTTTTTTTACCCCAACCTCAAGGAACATTTGGCTCTAAGGTACGATAAATGGGGAAACCCCACAAGGGAAACCGGGGGCGGTTGGCTGCCGGATGGGCCCGGGGGCTAGCAGCGCCCGTCTCCGTAGCGACGGGTTTGAAACCCGTCGCTACGGAGACGCCCACCGGAATGCCCGGGGCGCCGCTTTCGCCCACCCAACCATTTACAGCCGAACCCGATTGACCGCCCGTGACATGAGGCGGGCGCCCGCTTTGGATGAGGCCCTCCACATGGCAGATAGGGTTGATTGGGAAGTTGGGCATAGGGGCGTAAGGGTTAAGGCGTAAGGCATAGGGCATAGGGCAAAAGGCGACAGGCGACAGGCGGCACATCTGCCAAGCACTTGTTGGGAAATGATTAAAGTCCTCTCTTGTTTGGACATCAACAAGGCTTCGCTGTGGATGTGCTGGCGTCGTCAAGTAGTCGCAGTCCTCTCTTGTTTGGACATCAACACACCGGCAATGTGATTTACCTTCACAATCCGTATGGTCGCAGTCCTCTCTTGTTTGGACATCAACTTTAAGTCGGAGGTGTTGACCAGGGAGATGAAAAACGTCGCAGTCCTCTCTTGTTTGGACATCAACCATCGCCTGTCAGTACATCAACACGAAGAAGACCTTGTCGCAGGCCTCTCTTGTTTGGACATCAACAACCGACCTCACCACCGACACCCCAACCCGGATAGTGTCGCAGTCCTCTCTTGTTTGGACATCAACCCTCCGGCCCGCCAAGGTGGTCAATGAATGAAATTAGTCGCAGTCCTCTCTTGTTTGGACATCAACCGAAAACTGGAAAGCCCTCACGATGGGCCTTGAGGCGTCGCAGTCCTCTCTTGTTTGGACATCAACGTCAAGGCGACCGAAATAAAAGGACCCGGTGATTGTGTCGCAGTCCTCTCTTGTTTGGACATCAACCGCCGGATAGCTACGTTTTCAAACATCCAATCCAGGATGTCGCAGTCCTCTCTTGTTTGGACATCAACCTCAGAATTGCAAACCACAGCCCGGCCGGATTTAACGTCGCAGTCCTCTCTTGTTTGGACATCAACTTAAAACACGGCCTCGCCGTCTTATACAAAAGAGTAGTCGCAGTCCTCTCTTGTTTGGACATCAACCCCTACACGGCCCGGCACACGGGTACGGCCCCGTATAGTCGCAGTCCTCTCTTGTTTGGACATCAACGCCAAACCCGTCGAGCCGTGATGACGCGTTCTTTGCGTCGCAGTCCTCTCTTGTTTGGACATCAACCCAAAGAGAAGATTACCAAAAAGAATACCCCTACGTGTCGCAGTCCTCTCTTGTTTGGACATCAACACAGGTTTCCGATACGCTGACCATCACCGAGAACGGGTCGCAGTCCTCTCTTGTTTGGACATCAACAATGATTTTGCATTGCCGCCTGTCAAGAAGGTAGCAGTCGCAGTCCTCTCTTGTTTGGACATCAACATTAGTCCATGTTGATTTTTGCATTTCTAATAATCGGTCGCAGTCCTCTCTTGTTTGGACATCAACGCTCAAGATGGAGTTCAACAAATCTATGGTGTACGAGTCGCAGTCCTCTCTTGTTTGGACATCAACGAGATCGTGTATGGCTTGGAACTGAATGACATGTTACGTCGCAGTCCTCTCTTGTTTGGACATCAACCATACGTGTTATCTTTCAGCATCGCTTCTAGGTGTTGTCGCAGTCCTCTCTTGTTTGGACATCAACTTGTGGGTGAGGAAATGGGGGCGTACTTCCAGGGCTGTCGCAGTCCTCTCTTGTTTGGACATCAACTCGCCGGTTCGGGCTGATGGGAAACACCATACACGTGTCGCAGTCCTCTCTTGTTTGGACATCAACTTTACGCGCAATTTTGTCAGACAGGTACAAAAGCATGTCGCAGTCCTCTCTTGTTTGGACATCAACCGGTGAATGGGATCATCTACATCGACAAGGTGAAGGGTCGCAGTCCTCTCTTGTTTGGACATCAACCCCGTTAAAAAGGCGACCGGTTCCAAATGTAAATTCAACATAGCCAATGGGTTGCCTATATGAATTTTTGCCATTCCCGTGTTTTAAGTCGTCGATCTGCAATACCCGGATTTTGGCGGGGGATCGACGACTTCCAATAGGTCAAAGAACGTCGGTGTGCCCGGAGGGCGCGGTTAGGGCGAAAGATTATCCGCGCGAAATCCGGTCCTGGTACTTCAGTGAACTCAGGAGGTTGCCAAATACCTGCGCCGGGTTAGTAGCAAAATTAATGCGTTTTTTCAGGGAGAAGTCAGGAATTTTTCTCATAGGTAAATTGACTCCATTTTCACAGTAGTAAAAAACCACGCTGGCTGCAGGGGCCTTCCCGATCAAGGCATACAATGCGGTCCAAGTCTCTTCATGCTTTGATTGCTTTTCCTGGCCTTCTTTCGTGTCTTTTTCTTCTTTGGGAGGAGAATTGGTCAGAATATCGCCCATCTTGTTGTTGACCAACAAGACATCGAAATGCTGCACCCCCACACCGGGATAGGTGGCGACCTCCAGATGTTCTGCCGGAATGCCATACTCCAGCAGCATGTCGCGGATTTCGTTGTTTCCGGCGGCGCCGGTGATGCAAATGCGTTTTTCCTTTAACAACGCGCTTTCGCGATCGTTCTCTTCCAGCAAGCGCCGCACCACTTCGCTCCGGCCCCGCAAAATATCGCCGAGTTGGTTGTCTACCTCGTGTTTTGCCTGGGATTCAATCTGTTTGGGCAACCAAAACAGCAGCGTAATGAACCCCAATATCCCGCTCAACCCAAAAAAGCCGATATTGTACCAAAAGAGTTGCTGCTTTTGCCGTTCGAGTTCCAGTTCGAATTGTTCTTGCTGAAATGCCAACGTTGCCTGCTGCAGCTTAACCGCTTCCGAAGACAAACGGGCGCTGTCGGGAGTGTGGGCAAGTAGAGCGATTTCCCCGGAAAGCTCCCGGATCTCCCCAACCAAGGCTTGGCTGGTTATCCTAAACCGCCATTGGCTCCAAATAACCGCGACCAATAGAAAAACTGCAAATCCGGCGAAGAGCGCCTGGGGGCTAAGGGTGCTTTTGCGTTGCATAGGACTAGGGAGTGAGGTGGGTGAAGAAATCAGAAGCGGCATCCTTCCCAATCCATTCCGCCACTTTTATACAAAAAGCATTATCTTTATAAGGCTTTAACCAACGTTTCTTTTCTTTTTTTGATAAATGGCTAAAAATTGCCTTCAAATGCTCTTTCAGTTTACCGTGCAGACGCTCGGGTAAAAGGTTCCCTTCCGGGTGAGATTTAATCAGTTGGTCATACCTTTCTCCCTTGTTTATAGCAACGACAAAAGCATGCACTACCTTTTTCAAATCCTCGAATGCTTCGCGGTGTTTTATGCGCACCTTATCCCAGGAGGGTTCGCCTTGGATTGCAGTTGCGCTCCCTTGTGCTTTTTTTCGTTGACTTAGTTCCCGCTGCAGGTGTTCTTTCCGCTGTTCTATTTGTTGCAACAGTTCCTGCTTAGCTCTCCTAAGCCCCTCTTCGAAAGACTTCATCTCCCTATCAAAATAATCCAATGGGTTTTTGTAATTATTCTTTAAAGTTTCCCAGCGGGCCTTTTCATCTTGTGCTTTTTGAATTTCCGTTGGTCCAACAAGCGGCGTGGCGGTTTTTTGCTTTGTAATTCCATTTCCTAATTTAGAGTAAAGGTCCAAAGCCTCTCCTGCTTTTTTGGAGTTTGCAAACTCATTCCTACTCCTTTCCATATCCAGCTTCATGTAATCCAAATGCGAATCGGACTTGTTTTCTGCTTCCGAAGCCATGGTAATCAGTTCTACAATCTGATTATGTTCATGCCAATTTGGAATCCCCTCCGCTTTCATATAAGCTTCAAAACAACGGAGGTATTCTTCTTGCTTTTGTTTAGAAATTCCAACCTCCAGGGTAACCTTGCCGTACCCTAAAGGCTTGGCCATTCCCAGACTATGAAAAGTCCCTGGTGTTTGGTGAAACGTGAGTGCGCTGAGCAAAGCGCCAAGCTCTATTTTTTTCAAGTTGTGATAGTGCAGGGTACACTCAAATACGGCGCCTTCCTGAAGTGGGAGGAAACGAACTTCAACCCTTTCAGTTGAATTGCCAGGCCTAGGATTTGATTTTGTCCCTTTGCGATGAATGGGATAGCGTTTCCAACCAGCGATGCGTGCATTATCGTGCATAAATGTTTGGTAAGGCCCTTTTACTTTGCCATTGGCCATATTGACCTGCCGAATGTAGGTAGGGTAATAAGAAGCCTTGGGACTTGACAATACTTCCTGACGAAGTACCTGCTCTGCATGGGCCGTGCCCTCTTTTGCAAAGGCGGTCGAAAAAAATACCCGTCCTTTTAGACCTTGGAGTTCGCTTTTACTATTTACAAAACCAAAAATTGATTCAGAAAAATCCGGATTTTCCAACTTATGCCTGGGGGGTAAGGCTTCCCCCACGGATTTTTTATATGGAAGCTTAAACAGGTAGGATAAGCCGATGGTAGTAGCGTTTTTCTCCTGCTTATGAAAAAAAACTGGTATTCTTTCTCCTGCCTCAAGTTTCGTTTTCCAATAAATCCAATCCTCCCCAGGATCATCATGGTCCCTGTAGGCAAAAAGAAAATCCTTTACCACAGATTCAGGCAGTTCAATTTTTCTTTCAGTATCAAAAAAAATGAATTCATAATGCTTGCCAATAAACTTATTCTCCTCTTGTGAAAATTTTCTTTTATCCGGCTGTCCGGTAAAGACTAATGTCCCTCTTTGCTGCCCCATATCATCGATGGCGTATAACCGTGCTCCAGCTGTGTTTTTTCCAATTGAATCGAAGTTCAACAACCTTTTTTTGTCCCCAAAAAGATCGTATTTGAATTTGGCAGATTTTTGCTGATTATCAGTATTGTCAAAATCTCCGTTCTCACCAAAGAAACCTGCAAAGTTTGTTTTGGAATAATTATCAATTTCTACATGGGAAATTCGACCAGGTATACCACAATCTATTAAATGGTAACCCTCATTTTGGTCCTTCCAAAGCCATCCTCCAAAAGTGTTTTCTACTTTAAAACTATTCCGATAAATCTCTTTTGCTTTATCTGACAAATCCCGAATCGCATACCGATTATCATCCACTTTCCCTCCCATTTTGGAAAAGGTCATAATTTCCAATACGTTTCGAATCATTCCCCGGATAGAAGAGCCGGGGATAAAATATCGGCCCCCGTATTGCGAAAAATCGGTTTGGGCTGGCTGATTTTCCGCTCCAGGAGATTTCGGGCTTCCTTTGCGTACGAAAATCGGACTATGCGCTGTGATTTTGATGGGAATAGCACCCGATTGGGCATCTTCGAAAGGAATATCCTGACTAATAAAAGGAGCCCATGGGGGACAAACGACTTTGTCGTCAACTGGCACGAAATTATAAGGCGCTTTGATCATAAAGGATTACATTTTGTCGGTGAATCCGGCAAAAGCAGACCATGCCGGCTGAAGGGTTTTCATATTTTCGAGATAGGGATCTTCTACTTCCGACCAGGCTTCGAGCACTTGGAAGTTCTTACCTTTGAGGTCATGGCCCGCATAAATCTGCATATGGCCAAGTTTAGGATCCAATTCAGAAAAATTAAATCGGGTTACCAGATAATTCCCGTTAATAAACTTAACCTGGATAGATACCTTTTCTGCCTTGGCGTAAAAATTCCCTTCTACCACAAAAGGCAAAGAAGTGAACTTGTTTTTGTCGATTTTTTCGTTCTGTATAACCTCAGGCTTTTGGGCATTGGAGTACCAGTAATATCCTTCGAAAAGATAATCCGGAATGGCGGCTAAGTCAATTTGTTGTGCGTGCATAGAACATCTTTTTATACAATTTTCCAATCTCCTTTAAAACAGCCATGCCCCTTTGCTGAGCTTCCTCCCAAGGGTAGATTTCCGTTGCAAAGTTCGTCCAGCGTTTTTTCGAATGCAACCCTGATCTCCCATACTTCAAAAGCTTCCCGCTCAATAAAAATGTCCAAGGCAGGCCATTGAGCGGAAGCGCTTACCTCCTGGGTAAATAGCGCGCCAGCTCGGGCGCCGCCAGTGAAGCGATCCAAAGAAACGTGATTAAAGAAATGTGGAACTTCCATTTCAGGTAAGTAGATATCCGAAAAAACGGCTTTTCCTCTTGCTCCTGCTGTTTCTTTCTTGGCAGCGCCAAACAGATCAGTTACCGCAGGATTGTGTTCGCCTACCGGCAGTGTGGGGTGCTCACTATATTCCTTAAACTTGACAGCTTGCTCCCTATACTCCTTCCAACGTTGCGAATGGTCAATAACAAGGTTTCGGACTGTAAGTTCCAATTCTTTCCATGCCGAAGAATCCGGAGCGTATTCCAATTGTTCAATCGGCTCAGGCAAATGGTCTTGAATAAGTTCCTTAATCGCTTGCTCGTGGTCAAAGGGGGGTAAAGCCAAACCTGCCACCAATTTTTCTATGGCTTCTTTCTTGGCAAAGTTATAATTAAATGCCAACCGGTGCGAAATAGCGCCTTTGATAGAAGTAGCTGGAATAAGTGTGTATTCCTTCAAGACAGGCCCATTCTCCATTGTCCAAACAAAGCATTTCTCCTTTTTTGGGGTAATATCCGCTTGTTGGCTACGGGTACCTGAACCAAATAAAAAGAAACTTTCCGGGGCCAAATGGATTTGATAATGGAGCCAAGTATTGGCGCCTGATGACGCTCCATATTCAAGCCAATTGGATACCGGTTCGTTCAAGGAACTGGATCTTACCATATACTCTTTGAAATCTTTTTCTAGGCGAAGGTCAAACGCTTTCGTTCGGCACTCCAATACCTGCAAAGCGCCAAAACCTTTTCGGCTTCCAGCCCCAACCCTGAAAGAAGGATGGTTGAGAATATCCAAAATTTTACCCCAGATCGTTTCATCGTCCTCTGTTCCTTCTAATTCAAGTTCAAAGACAAACCGCGTCCCCCTATGGACCAATTGATCTTCAAATTTTCCCGTTTTTGAAGCAACACCGAGATGATTGATGCGCACGTGGTCCCGCTGCGGAAGAACTTTGAACGCTTGAAAATATTGGCATTCATAGTTAATTTCCTGGAGGCCCTCCATAACCGAAACTCCGTCAAGCCCTACCAACATTCCAGGGCTAAAAACAATGCGACTTCCAAGGCCTTCTTTTTCTCCGGGAGTTTGGAACCCAAATAAGCCGGGAATCCTGGCTTTTAACGACGCGTCTTTCTCCAGCTCATGCCGGACAATACCAGCCAGTCCGGTTCCGGGCATAAAGGGTAGCCCATTGGCGTCTTTGGCTATCAGGCGTTCATTTAGTAATCCATTGCGGCCAGAACCAATCGCCAATGGAGTTTTTGTCTCCACCTTGAAGCGAGCTAAGTATTTAATTGGATTGTCCATAATCTTCTTGGTTTTGAGCAGCTTTCGCCATTTCGGAAGCAATTTTCATAGTCAGGGAAGAAATAGATACGTCTGGCAAACCCGAACCATTAAGGAAATCCCTGAACATCTTCCTGCACGGGCGCCAACTGGGTTCGGATTGACCGGCAAACATCAATCCGGCAGTCTGGTCAAATAATAAGGTTCTTAAATGTTCAATGTGCTCGACATTTTTGGCAATTGCCCGCACTTGTCCCCATTGACTAGAGGTGATGCCGTCATAATTCCGGCGATTTCCAGGATGCATAAACTCATTAACCTTCGCATCGATGGCTTTTTCCAGGTGAACCTCCTGCATTCGATTACGCAGAAAAGCAAGAAGGATTTCATCTTGGTCGCCACGGACAACAGGCGCTGACTCGACCGTCTGCGTCTTCAAATCTTCTCCTATTAAGCCAAAAGGCAACTTTTCATCTGGTGTAGTTAAAAACTCTGGGTTCAGGATCACTTGGCCAAAACCTTCGCTTAGGTGCGCGCCAATGCCCAGTTCCAATCTGCCAACCTCTATTGGAGCGGAAGTATCAACTGCAATCACTGAACCCTTTTCGATGATCAGTCGGTCAGCATCGCGATTGCTGCGGTATTTATTCCAGGTCAGGTATTTACGGGTCCGGATTTGTGAATCTTTCCAGCATATGCGGCTGTCCGGCGGCAGAAGCAGGTGGCGTACCTCATCAGGGCGGCATGTGGTATTTCCTGCCTCGTCATAAAAACAAAGGTTGCTTGCTGCATAGATATAAACCCTGCATGGAGGGATTATCTTGCGGTTTGCAATAAGATCTTCCGTTTTTTGATGCTCAATCTCAACCAATCCGTACTCAGCGGTACCGGATCGGCCCATGCGTTTTTTGCCTGATAACGCCTCCTTCAAAAGATCCTCATATGCGTCCTTTTGAGTTAGAATTTCGAACTGCCAGGCGCTGCCTTTTTTCAAGGCAAAGTATCCATACATCTGCTGATCCTGCGCCCGATACTCCTTTTCATTATAGGCCGATTTAATGGAAAAATTCTGCCTGCCTTTCAATAATTTTCCGGAATCACCACTTAAGGTAAAGTAGCCTTTTTGTGCTTGTTTGCGCTGTTTACCTTCTTTCAAAAGGCGCGTCTTTCCTGCATCATCCAATCTGTGATGCAAAAAGATTTCCCCTGTAAGGTCTTTACCCTTAATATACTGCCAGCTAAAAGGCGCTTTCAATGATCTTAAAAGGCCATCGGCATCAAGGGGATGCGCGTCGCTGAATCGAACGACCCCATTATGGAACAAATCCAGGGTTTGTTGTTCCTCCCCCATTCGATATAAGCGTTCTGCGGCAATCCCCAAAAATTTTGATCCGGGAATATAATGCAAGGATTCAAAAAAACCCTCCGTGGCCGCTTGCGAACTAAGAACCACATCGCTGATCAGGGTGCATTTAAAAAGAATTCGTTTCATATGGAGGCCGATTGATCTGGTTGATATAGACTAAATTTGCATCTCCCTAGGCCGCGGGAACGATTAACGCCCATTTTTTTAATCCAATGGAAACATTTTTCCAACTGGGCAAGGTAGTTCGGGTCGTTTGGAAAACCTTCTATAGCCGCAAAAAGTGTCAAAGGAATGGCCACCTCTATCTGGCGCAAAGTTTGATCTTTGGCGAGCCCCTTTTCATCAATTGCCGTGGAAGCCAGGGTTGTGAACAAAACGCTTTTTTGTTCTTCTTTTCCTTTCAGTTCGTTAATGATATATTGACTAAGCGTGGCGTTGCTAAAAAAACATTGCCCTTGCTTTAACGTCTTTGACTCTTCAGGGGGGACATTTTTTTCCTTAATTTGATCCTCTCCTATCCCAAAGACACTTTCAATAAAAGTTTCGGTGACTTCATTTTCATGCAAGGCATTGATTTGCCTGGCTGATTGCCTCAGCAAACCCTTTAAAGTACGGCCGGGGATAAATGGCAGTTCATATTCATCTTTAATCACCTGCGCGTTGGCTGCTGTGCCGCCAGATAAACCGGATCCAGCATGCCAGAAGGTGAAGAATTCAATTTTATAGAATATCCTCATGAGGTCTGGTATTTTTCAATTTTTCCAATACTTTCCAATGCCATAACGTCATATAGATGAGTTGAACCACGAGGTTCTCCGCTTCGGGCTTCTTTATCCTGCATAAGGGCTTGATTCAGATTGAGTCGAGTTATGTATTGGCTGTTAAGGCTTTTTATTCTTTCCATCAATTGAACTGCTTTGTCCCTGTTTTCAGCAAGTACTTTCAGCCACTCCCGGATCGGGGCCTTTGGTGCATCATCCTCCTGCAATGCTCTGGCTTGATTAAGCAGCGTGCCTACAGTCGAATATCCAGATTGATGATTGATAAAGTAAGGGCCATAGTGCATCCGGATACCATTTCTAAGAAGCTCTCGTTGGCAAATCGTCTTGTAATCATCCACAAAGGCGGATTCCACTCGGTGGAAGGCCAGGCAAGAAGGCACAGGAGTTGAGGAAATGGATTTTGCCTTTTCCTTGGCGTAACTACAAAGGCTTTCGGCCAAATCTACTCCATAATGGAAGGGGTATTTAGGCTTTATAAAGGCGATGCCTGCACATGCACTGAGGCCATCTTTTAGCATAGGCAATTGATAATCGCTGGCGAGTTGGCTAAAGTTGTTCTTAGTGTGGTGGTTGAAGCGTTTCAAAAACACTTCAGTAAAAGGCACGGCCAATTCCCCGCGAATGATGAGTGTCAGATCGTCTCCGCCAAGAATAATTGGCCGCAGCGGCAATTTGGGTTTCCTGCCCAGATCTAATTCTTTGTCATATACCGGCTTAACAATGCGTTCAAAAGCTTCTTTGGCTGATTGTTTGGTAGCTGCATCCAACTTTTCAGAAAATGTTTTGAGAACTATTTGCAGCTCGTTCGCATTAGGGTATTTTTGGCCAATTTCCTCTGTGATCCTTTGAATGGTTTGGCCAAGGCTGTTCCCATCTGCATGAACGACTGCAACCCAGCCGCCTTCACTTTGTCCCGAGAGCATTTGCTCCGGTTCCAAGGCAAAATGTTGGCCCTTTTTGAACCCATGCCCTATCCCAAGGATTTTTTCAAACAACGTATCCCGCCCGTTTCTTTGATATCGGACCTTAGCCGCTTGACGCCTATCCAAATATCCCTCACTGCCTTCCGTGTCCACCTCGACTGCTGCTCCGCCAGTCCTCCGGGATCGTTCAGCGATCATTAACCCTAAGCCATGGTGATTAAACGCCCGATTTTTCTGAGTTTCCAACCTGGATTCCAACATGGAAAGGCTATTTCCGTCCACATGGTCTCCGGAAATTTTTACAACAGCTTGCGATAAATTCAATCCCGGAGCCTCCGTTAAGATGGATCGTTGAAAACCATAAACCACCTTTTCGCAAACCGTTTGGTCGTCAAAGACATAAGTAATTTTACCAGCAGCGCCAACCAATAAATTTTGTTCATTGAAAGCGCCATACTGGTTTACTATTTCCTTGAATTTTTCCGTACAAATTTGCTCCACCATTTCACTGGCGCCCAGAATTTCCTTGAGTTTACCTGTTTCAAAGATGAACGACTGAATGCTTTCTACTGTAAAACCGTATAGGTATTTTTCACTAGCCATATTTCTGGATATTATTCCGCTTAAGAAATTATTGGGTTGTACTAATCCAATTCCTGCCTTTCTCCTTGCATCCGCACCACTTCCCCAAATCCCACGCTGACGCCTTTCCCCAGCGCGATATAGGGAGGCAGGAGGACGTTGGTTTTGAACTGCATATCGAAGGTGCGGACTTTAATGCCTTCGAACGATTGCACCTGGGACCGCCGAAAATCGGTGATCGACAGGTCGAAGCGCGACTCCAGGCGGTACTCCATGCCTTTGGCGAAAGAGATGATATGGCCGCAGAGGATTCGCTCCAGCATAGCCACCCGTTGGCTCAGCGACTCAACGGCAAGAAACCGTTTGAAGTTTTCTTCGTTCAGGGCTTGCCAGCGGTGCAGGGTATAGGTAAAAAAGCGGTCGGCAACGCCAAAGGCATGGCGCCGCACCTTCATATCGGCGATGCGCATGGATTGAGGCCGCCCCGCGAAGGTGAGCGACCAGTCGGGCTGCGCGAAAAGGTATTGCGCCTGTGGGATAGCGCCCTCCAGAAAGATCAGCTCGGGCCGGCGCCGGTTTTGGCGGTACTGCACCAAGGGATAGCGGTAATGCAGCGCTTGGGGGCTTTCCGGATCGTTGTTGTGGTTGTGGTAAACGTCTTTGTCCAGGCCCACTTTCTCAATGATCGCTCCCCGGAACGCGGGCGTTTCGTGCGGCGCAATTTGCGCGTCAAAAACCACTTTCATTAGTTGCACTTCCTTCATGCGCATTGGGGTTAAGGGGTTGAAGAAGGCGAAGACTCGTTGCCGGTAAACTTCACGTATTGGATCATTTCTTCCAGCCGGGCGTGGATGGAGAAAACGCCCTTTAACTGGATTCGAATCGGAAAGATGCTCATTGCGTTAACGGTCCCCTTTTAAGCGGCTTACCCGGTAGGCGGAAGCGGCATTATCGACCAAAGAGATCATATTGTTCGCCATATGCTGCCATTGGTACTGCTCCAGGCGCTCCAACGTGCTCCCTTTGATCCAAAGTTTGTCCGGCGAATAAACCACAATGGGCACAACAAGTCCTTGATGGATAAAGTCATTCAACAACGAATCCAGATGATGATCTACTCCGTTATCCCGATCTTCCGGTAAAAAGCGATAAAGGACCACATCTACGTTTTGAACAGGTTCGCCCGGTTTTTTCAAAGTGGCATGGATGCCTCGGTTTCCGAGGAGTTTTATCTCTTTCTGCAGTCCTTCATGAAGCGTTTCATCCGCTACAAAAGCAAAAGAACCCTTTTCCAGGTTCATCTCTTCGCTCACGATAGATAGGAGTTTATTTAGCAAGGCCGGCTCCTGGATAGCGGTTTGCATCAACTTGTTCAGATCGTTCCGAACCTGTCTGCCCGATTGCCAGCCAATAAAAACGATCAGGCCGCCGAAAACAGAAGCCAGGATGCCGACACCAATAGCTGTCCATCGATACACCCCTTCAACAAATTCATAGTGAGCCTGCCGCTCTTCCTGAATGGCGTTGTTCATCTTTTCCAAATGATCGCGGGTGGCGGCGTTCTCGGCCTTAATATACTCCAGATAAGCCTCAGGACTTACTGGCGGTGATTCTTGTTGACCGGCTGCCGCCAAGGGCAAAAAGAGCAAAAGAACCAGAATGCCTTTAGCGAAGAAGAAGGGTAACCAATAGCGACGGGAAAGCAATAGGAAAGAATGCAGGGAGTTGCAGGGGAATCCGCTTGGGGAAAAAGGTTTTAACACGGGCATAGCATTGCTGGGTTTTCTTGTATTACATCCCTTAATATTAAAGGAATTTTTCTGAATGAACAAGGCCTTGGAAAAATTTCCCCATTGCCTGCTCCATCAAGATGGCTCTCCCGGGTTCTTTTGAAGTCAATAGCTCCTCATCGGCAAAGATTTCGCCTTTCGGTTTCCAGAGCGCCGGGAAATGGGGCGTAAGGCATCAGCGCGTGTCTGCCCGCGTTTTACCCGAATCAACCTACGGGGCAATCCTCATTAAATGGACAGGCGCTATCCCGCCCACTCCAGCCAAACAAAACCCACCGTGGCAGTTTATCCCGTCTTAGCCGCACT
>CAZIHS010000020.1:0-13604 GCA_964538765.1 uncultured Gammaproteobacteria bacterium
TAAAACAACAAATCAGACTCTAAAAAAAAGCGCCCGTTTTTGCAACGGTACGAATTGTCGCCCATGGTGACGGAATCCCAAGCCAGATTCAACTTGGTAGTGATGACTCCAAAACAGTCGCTTTTTTAACCATAGAACCAGGAGCAACCACAACCATCACCACCCCAAGTGGCCATCGGATCACTCTGGCTGGATACTAGCCATCTCCCAACCTCTCCTATTTCCTTCTAAGAACCAAGTGTGTAATACTCGCATCATTCCCACACTGTATTTCATTAACAACATCCAAATCGGTCCGGTTAATTTTGGCTAGTAGCCTATCCTTGGCTCCTTTCCCTCCGGCTGTCGATATATCGTATAAATCACCTTCGCGAAGCACGCAACGACATTTTCTTTCATTCACCATATACAAAATACATTATACAACTTCTTACCCCTACAAACCAGCTACCATACTATTCCACCACCCTTCCTCTCGGTGTTCTTTTCACCAACCCTTTTTTCATCAAAAACGGTTCATAAACTTCGGTTATGGTGTCAACATCCTCGGTCAACGCCGCCGCGATATTTTCCACCCCCACCGGCCCCCCGCCATATTGCGTTTTCACTATATCCAAATACTTTCTATCAGCATCAGACAACCCCATTTCATCCACCCCCAACATCTTTAAAGCCTCTTTTGTTTCCTTCACCGTTACCAGCCCATCGTTGTTAACCTGAGCAAAATCCCTCACCCGTCTTAATAGCCGGTTGGCCACCCTGGGGGTTCCCCTAGACCGCCTGGCAATTTCCTCAGCCGCCGCCAAATCGATTTGACAGTTCAACACTTGAGCCGTTCTTTCCACAATATCAGCCAACTCTTCTTCTTCATAAAAATCCAGCTGTTGAACATAGCCAAACCGGTCTCTTAAAGGCGACGACAACATCCCCGCCCGGGTAGTTGCCCCCACCATTGTAAACTTTGGCAAATTCAACCGGACGGTTTTGGCCATCGGCCCCTTCCCCAATATAATATCCAGGGCAAAATCTTCCATGGCGCTGTATAGCATCTCCTCCACCGCCTTGTTTAGCCGGTGAATTTCGTCAATAAACAAAAAGTCGCCTTTCTTTAGGTTGGTCAAAATAGCTGCAATATCCCCCGCCCTAGTCAGCGCCGGACCCGAAGTTATCCGAATACTTGCCCCCATCTCTTTTGCCATCAAAAACGCCAAAGTTGTTTTCCCCAACCCCGGCGGCCCGTAAAACAAAATATGATCAGGCGCCTCCTCTCTTTTCCTGGCCGCATCAATAAATATTTGCAATTGTTTTCTAACCCTGTCCTGGCCGATAAATTCAGAAAGCGACTGTGGCCGCAAACTCTTTTCCACCACCTTTTCTTCCTTGGTTGGTTTCGGATCTAAATTATTTACTTTATCCATAACTTATTTAAAAACTCTCATAATTCAACACATCCCAATTTTACTAAATCTACGTAATCCTCTCCCTGCAAACCTGCATGTTTAAATATATTCTCTTTTTTCATCCCATGTTTTGTAAACACCACTCCAACTTTTTTTCCAATTCATATATATCAATAGGTAACTTTACCATAACCTTGTATATCTCCTTTTGATCAAAACCCAACTTTTTCAAGGCCGCCACCAGGTCGTCATCTGCCAGGGGCAGTAAGTCATCTTTCAAATCAAGCTCACCCAGTCCGCCTATCTTTGATTTCAAATCAACAATTATCCTTTGGGCCGTCTTTTTTCCAATACCCTTAATTTTTCCAAAAAAATCAGTATCCGCCGCTCCAATTGCCCTAATCACCTCTTCTGCCCTGGTTTCCGACAAAATCTGCGCCCCTGTTTTTGGCCCCACCCCGGAAACCGTAATTAACATTCTAAAAAGTTGCAACTCTTCCCATGTTTCAAATCCATAAAGGCTCATGTCATTTTCCGATACAACCATGTGTATTTGCAGTTTCGCCTCCTCTCCTTCAACCAGTTTTCTCCCCAGTTTACTCCCCACCCACACCAAATACCCCACCCCCGCCACCTCCAGCACCACACTGTTGCCCCAGGACTTTTCAACCGTTCCCCTCAAACTTCCAATCATGAACCATGATAACACTCCTTATTTCCAAACTTCACCATTCCATATTTCAGCAATTGAAACAATGTGATATGATATGGACAGTTAGTTTATAGATTAAACTGAATCAAATGACCCGCAACGCATTAGTCGAAGCTCTAGCAGAAAGTCCGAAACCAGAACAAATTTACCCACTTGGAAACATGGCCCTTAACACGGGCGCCGAAGCCGCACCTGTCACCTACCAAAAGGCCAGTAATAATATGGCAGTCTTTTTATATTGCTCCTTCGCAGCCTCAACAATGTTACGCGAAGTTGAGGGATCATTAAACTCACCAACAAGAAGCACCACTGAAGCTAGACCTCAAGGAGAAACCGAACCAACAGACACAGTAGTAACCAACCGGTCAAAAGCAAAAGCCATAATTAATACAACATTTTTCTCGTCTCCTCCTGGCGAAAATCAAGTCCAAATCGTTACCAGAACTGTCAGCGAAACACCCACAGGCCCTGACCCGGAAGACAGTAAAGCAACGGCTCAGCTGACCGCTATTCTTGAACCCTTGGCTGAATATGGTGTTGAACTTGCACGAATGATTATTGAAGTAGCGCTAACCCAAGGAAGCAATCAAGACGCCATCCGAACCCTACATGAAATAGGCACTCTACTAGGTTCTGGACGAATTTTACACTTACATCCTCAACTCGCCCCAGAAGCCTCGCTGGTAGGAAACATTCTTGTGATCGCCGCTGGTTCTCTAGCAGCCAGAACCCCCATTTCTTCTCGACCACAACCCTGATAATTTATTCAGGCAAGCTCGCTTTTGGGAGATTTTTTGGGCGATAAAACTATTTACTGTACCTTTGACTTTAGTCCCAAAACTTCCCAAATATTCCACTTCATTCGCAACACTTTACTCCAAGCCTCAATCTCCTCTGCCGACATCACCGGCGTTGACCAATCAACGATTGACGGACTAATAGGAGGTTGAACAGGTCGCCCTTCCAAGCGCGCCGCCAATCCTCTAACTTGCCTTTTGTAAACACAGAAGCCAATTTCATCGGCCAAGAAACGTTTCGACGCCAAGTTCTCTTTTCGTTGTCGTCAAGTCCATTCCCAAGCATTCTCCAAAAATTGTATCCATTAACCCAATCGTGGTTATCTGGGACGGCATCTCTTCTTTCAACGGCCCCCACCCAGTCTTTTTCCGACCGAAAACCATTTTTGGCCAAAATATTTTTCATCGCCAAAACAGCCACCTGTCTCAAATCACTCTCGGAAAGAGCCGATTGCTCTAAAATTTGATCCCGCCAATCCAGACCGGTCCTTCCAAAACTCACCCGAAATCTATCCTCAAAACTCCCCTCCCCGCTTCCTATCCCGTTCTTGCCGTTTTCTCTTGCTCCCGCCTCACCATTATCACACAAAAAAGATTGCTTTACAAAAAATTACCTTATCAAATTTTCTTGCACAACACCTCTTTCTTCCTTCCTAATCCTCATCCACCAATATTTCAACTTTTCCATCCATATCCCAACCCTCTCCCCAATCGTTGACTTTTTTAAATCAGTTACATTTCCAATACCACTCTCAATCTCCAAAACCCTTGTCTCAATCCTTGTTAAATCATCTCTTTCCCCTGGTGCCAAATCTTCCCTTCTGGCAATATTTATTTCCTCTCTGGTTTTAACCGCCTCCTTCACTGCCGCATCTTTCAGCGCCTCTGTTTTATATGTCAAAAATCTGCTGTTCCACACAATTAAATTTAGAAGTGACTGAACCACCTTATTTTCAAAACCATGGCTATTGGCCAACTTTAGCGCCTCCTCAAGCAACCTATCGGCTTCAGCATTTTGACCCGAATTTGCCAACTGCAAAGCCTCGGCCACCTTCTCATCAACCTGGTGCTCAACCAAAGAACACACACTGCAACCAGACGGTTGATAAGACCCTTCTTCAGCCATAATATTCTCCATTGTTTCCACCACCTCACCCCTCGCCGCTCTGGCCATATTCTGCTGGTTTTGATATAACACCACCCCCGAAATATAACCCATAGCATCAGCAAAATCCCCAATCGGCTGATGAGTATAACCGGAAGCATCCGTAATTAACGGTTCATTTCCCCAAACGTAACCATCCCTAATGCTTTCCAAAAAATGCGCCAGTTCATGAACCACCGTGTCGGTTAAGGTATCAATAGTCGCCCCGGAATTCCCCGACACCCCCGCCCCCACCGCCAACGTCCTTTTTAAAAACATCGTCCTCTTCCCGTTGTGTATTCCAAACGACCCGGCAAATGACACCTTATCATTTAACAACTCCACCCTCTCAATTCCAAACATTCCGCCAATATAACCAGCCAACCTCATCATCCTTTTTTCCGCGACCGTCAAGTTACCACCAACAAAATACATCTCCGGGTTTCTCATCTGTTCATGTGCATTAGCAATAGTTTTTGACTGCTCCACTCTTTGCTGATAATCACCATCTTTAGCTGCTTCAGTTTGTGAATGGTCCAACTTCTCCCCGCCAGCTTCCAAAGCCGCCTGTTGTTCGCGCCGGGCAGCGGCAGCATTTGTTTCCTCCAGCACAGCCTGCCTTCTGGCCCACAGACTAGTCAGAACCCCACTACTACGGTTGGGTACATTTAGCATCACCATTAAGTTCACCGCCATATCAGAATTGGCCACCGCCAACTCTGCCAACTCAGTTTCTATTCCATCCGTGTTGCCTCCATTTATTCTAGTCGCCAACTCCACTGCCTTGGCGAAAACAAGGTTATCTTTTGAAAATCGACCAGTATAATTTCCAACATTACTCGTAAAATCCTCCGGATAACCTTCAAAAGCAAACTCCTTAGAGTCGTTTAATTTTTTAAAGGCCACTGCTTTGAAAAAGGCTATTGCCACCGTTTTTTGGATCTCTCTCATGTAATAACCATCGTTGGCAAAATTATCCCGTGACTCAATCAGCGGCAACGGAATTTGAATCACCACTCCAAGCTTCTTCAATATTGGCCGATATCTGGTTGGTATTAAAGACAAATACTCGGATGGAATTTGGTTAACTCTCAACCCCTTGGCATCAACCATCTGCAACGGCATTCCTTCAGTCTGATAAATCTTTACCTCGCCAAAATCCGTTTTTTCTCTCTTCCTCTCCTCCCTCACCTCAAGCTTCACCGCCGCCAACTGCTCTTTCTTTTTAACCTCCAAAGGCTTTAATTCCCCACTGTCGTCTGTTGATATCAATATCTTAAAGTCATCACCCACCGCCATCCCGGCAAATACCCGCCAGTCATTCATGGCAATCATCGCGTCAAGCTCTGGAATAATACTATCCGTTCTTCTCATCCGCCTGATAGTCACCCCCTCCTTTACCCTGTCGTCGTCTATCATCCTTATCCCCACTAATTTAACCCTGATTACATTTCCTACCTCGTCCGACTCCACCTCTAAAGTAAACATTTGTGCCCCGGCCTCGCTTTTATTAATAATCTCCACCCGGTCAGCCCCCTTGTATATCGTAAACTTGCCAACTCCAAAATTTCCAGCAAGAGCACTTTGGGCCTCAATAATTTTGCTCGAATTTGGTATTAAAAGAGCCACCTCTACCGGCATCCCTTTCGATATCGCCCCGGTACCATTGTCAGCCATCTCCTCCACCAAATACTCCTTACCCTCAACAACTTGCTTAAAATAATCAACCTTTAGCTCTCCCTTCCTGCCCTGCCCCACGGTTGCATCAATGCTGTTTTGAGGCACCTCGCGGGCATATGCCCCTTGTTCACCCTGAACATTAACCAGCTGCCTTAACTTTTTAGCATCCTCACCGCTTCCGTTTGGAATTTCACCCGTCTCAATTTTATCCTTTAAATAATTAACGTCCATCACACTTCTGCCATCATCCTTTTGTCTCTCCTTCTCCATTTGCATTATCTGAACCAAATCCACCCCGTCTGAAGGCATCCTCACTTCCCTTCCCGAGAAATCAACCACCTCCGCCGCAGTTTTGGTTCTAACCAGCACTGCCTCCGAGGTTAGAAACCTCAAAAACGGAGTAATATATTCCAACCCTGTCTCTGCCCTCAAATTCGAAACGTCCGCCATCCCGTCGATTATCTTTCCCAACAGTCTATCCCGATACTCTGTCCGGCCTGTTCCCATCATCCGACCAATTTGACCGATAATTATCTTCAATTTCCCCGGATCATCTGCCACCGTTTCGTCCAGGTACTTCACCAGCATTTCTATTCTCCTCACCGCCTCCTTTGGAGCCAGTCCCCCTCCCGATTCTTCCATTGCCTTTATAAAGTCACCCACCACCCCAACATCCTTTGTATCGCCCGTTCTCATCCATGCCTTCCATCCATATGCCAACGCCCGATAAAGCCGGCCATCGCCCACGTATTCATCTGCTCCACGAATATCCATTTCACTGTTAGCCGCCAGTTCGGCAAGCCCACCAACCACCCTAAAACGGTAAACTGCCGCATTAGGCAGCACCTCAAAAGTCGCACCAATCTCCTTGTCTAAACCCGCAGTCAAAACCTTCACCCTCCCCCCGAATTCATCAAATGGCAAGTCACTTACTAAAGCTTCCCCTCTTTTCCCTTCCCCAAATCTCTTATTCACTTCCGCTTCAGCCTTTCTATAAAGCGCTTCAATCAATGGTTTAATTTCCGCTTCGATCCTGTCCCGATATTCTACCGGCACCATTCCCACCAACGGCAAATACACTTTTCTGGCCCGCTCAATCAACTCCTCTCTCCTGCTAAACACTTCTCTTGTCCATTCCTCCATTAGCCTTTGTTGAGCCTGAAAGTCAACAACGTCAGCTGCTTTTCTGCTCGACTGCCCGGTAACTGCAAGGTCAGCATACTCCAGCCCCACTTTTCCGCCCAGCAACTGGACCAACCGCACCGCCAAACCATCCCTTACCGTTATCCCAGCCCCAATTCTCACCTGATTGACCGTAAGACTGCTAGCATCACCCCCATATGCCGCCACAACCTCATTAATTTTATCAAGCACCTCATGACTCTCCATCTCTCTACCATCGGTACCTACAAGCAACTGCCTCATTAAAACCGCCCTCTTCAATTGGTCTAAATCTTCAGCCTCCGCATAATCAACCGCCATCCTATTTTCCAACTCCCTTGGATCCAAATACACCGTCCTGCCATCTTCATCCTGCAACACAAAATAAATACCGTTCGTGCCTGTAAACCTATGGTAAGCTTGAAAACTTGCGGGAATCAAGTCACTAATATCTTTTTCCTCTCCATAAGGACCAATCAGCATCAGTCTCCCCTGTCTTGTCCCTACTGCATACTCCCCTCCCTGGTTAACAAACACACTCTCCTGGTCATACTTTTTGGAAAACGGCACCGCCAACTGTATTTCATCACCAGTGTCATACAACTCAATCCCGCTCTTTAATAATCCCACCCTCTTAACATATTTACTGGACGAACCAACCGAACTTGGTATGTCATTTATCGATATACTCTGCCTTCTTCCGCCTTTTCTTGCATATGAAACTGATTTGTGACCAACCAGCTTTATCTCACGCCCACTCTCCAAAGTAACATAGTTAACACTACCTCCAGATGACCCGCCACTAATCCCCATATCTTTCCCCACAAGCGTAAAAATTTCTGTATATTTCGGCATGTCATCCAAGGTCTTATGTAGCAGTTGATTACCGTTGGGATCCCAAACATCAAGTTGGTCAGGTCCCGTTCCTGTTGGATATACACTTCGCAAATATCTATTACCCGCACCATCAATTGCCGTTTGAAAAATCTTTCCACCCGGATGAACCAAGCTTCCAGAATAACTCGTCTTAAACAATAAGTGGCGGGCAATCACACCACCATCAACCGTAATCAAAAAACTGCCGCTTGAGTCCACTTCAGCATGATCCACATTCTCTACCACCCAATCATTTTTTTTCATATCCCACACGCTATATTTTGGCCCCCGCCTCATTATTACCACACTCGCCTGCTCCACTACCCGATATTCATCAAACCTTATTCCGGAATCAGCAACGAACCCCACCCCACCACCCCCTTTTTGATAGAAAATCCCACCACCCATATCTCTACAAACCACATATTCTCCATTGCCAGCTATGTCGCTAAAACTTTCTATAATATAACGAATACCAGTCTCCAAGTTATAAATTACCTTCCCCAATCCCGAATCATAAACCACTGAATCACCCACCATCTGCCACCCCGGGTTCACCATCACGCCATTTTTAACTATCCCATCTTGCCCATACCTCGCCACAGACAAATGGCCATTGGATTCGACAAAATAAGTATCCACCCCCACTTGCTTTGGCTTAGTATCATAGAGCATCGCATCATTTTGGCCAGTCACCACATTTCTCACTTGCCACTTATCCCCAACCTTTACCACCCCTATCTGGCTTCCAGCATCTGCTGGCAGCTGATCCACCACCGCCTTTGACTTTGGTCCAACTACCACCTTTTTCTCATCAGCCAAAATCTCTACCCCGTCCACCCCATAAAATTTCACCGCCCCATTTGTGGGATCAACAAAAACATATTTCTCCCCATCAAAAAAAGCCTGTCGATACCTTGGGTCAATAGAGGTAAAATCTGACCCTCTAAATATAACCCAAGCACTTCCAGTCCAATAGGCATATGAGCTCAACGGCACTCCATCAACAAGCACTCTGTCCGACACTCTCATGGGAAAACCACCCTTCGAAGTACTTAAATACGCACCCTGGTCAATAAATTTAAGCTCTCCACCAACTCCACCTTCAAATCTCACAATTTCTCCTCTAAATGGGTATTGATCTTCTGTCTTCAAATCAAATGCCACCATATCGTTCTGATCCCGTGCGTCAATATATAAATCAAATTTTGGATGTTTATATAACTTCCCGCCTGTCAAACCTGAGATATCATAAACACCACTCGCCACCCCTCTTCCTCCAAATGAGGACCAAAGTACCACCTGACCACCAGGCCTCATGCTTTCATGGTAGAAATCACCCGAGATTGTCTGCGAAGGGTATATATCTCCAGAGAAATCAAATCTCATTTTCCCTGGCGAGCCTGATAAACGTACCTCAAAATAAATTTTCCCTTCAGACCAAATAGTATCAACCCCCACCAACTTTTCTCCAAAATCTTCCGAGCCAAGTATTTTTCCATTCACGTGTAGATATATAAACATCTCTCCACTGTCAGCGATTAACACCGTATACGTCCCTGTCGAGTCAGTACGAACATAGCCAAATTCACTAATCTTTCCAACACTTTTACCGCCAACCGTCTGATTGATAACCAACCTCTCTCCCTTGCCGTTCAATAAAGCAAACTTACCGCTATTCAACATAACCCGGATCACTTTACCGTCATCACTAAATTCCGTGTCTTTCACACCTGAAAGCGTTGTCCTCTTGGTAACATCCCCCACAGCAGCTGTCAGCAATACATCCCCCCTTTTCCATGTCAGTCTAAGGCCATCACTACTAAATTTTAGATCATTGACATCCTCACCAATTAAAAGCATTGGTTCATTTGTCAACGAAAGTACCCCTGCCTCCATTTTACCTAGCTCATTTTCCACCCAAGCCCATTTCTTATCCGGTGACACTTTCAACTTCTCACCGCTTAAAGCTACCAAATTGCCCCGACTTCTCTCTTCCGCTCCACCGATAGAAACCCAGGTTTCACCATTAATAGAATCAGAAAAAACATAAACATCATTTCCAAGATACCCCATGTTTGCCACCCCTCCAAAAACCTTCCGTCCGCTACCGATTTCAACAACACTACCACTATCAAGAACATATTTTTGCCCATTTTTGATTTGCTCAACCACAGCTTTTCCCCCACCAGTTCCTGCCCTACCCATCACCACCATCGGCCTTTTTGGATCAACAAACACCACCTCACCCGTTTTGCTGTTGATAAATTCATACACCTTTCCCGTCCAGCTAACCTGGTCAAATTCACTCGAGACCGGTATCGCATTGTCAACGTTGTCTACAACCAGGTTGTATTCTTTCACCATCGACCCTGCCAACAAATAAACAAACCCACCCTCCCCCATCACTATTTTTCTGCTCACCATCATCCTCCCGATCGGAATTGCCGCCGCTGGAACTTGGACATCAAGATCTCCCGTGTTGTTATTTAGCGAATATAATCGGCCATCACTCATTCTTGCCAAAACCTCACCCTTAAGGACATATTCTGTCCCGGTCTTTGGATCTATCGCTTTCCAATTTTTCGGATCTTTCTTATCAACAATCAGTCCCCACCTTGAATCATAATATTTATCCCCACCCCCAATTGTCGACACAATACTGCCACCAATCTCAATCATGCTATGGCCATTTTCGTTAAAAACGATGGCAAAATCACCCTCTCCAATACCTGGATCATCGACATCATTACCAGATGTATCGAAAAATTGTTCTTTACCAACACCCCTAACCATATGATACATCACCCCATCTTTCCAAATTGTATGCACTGCCAACACCTTTCCGAAACCAGAATCAAGGCTGAGTTGAAACCGACCATCTCCTAGTAACGTGGCAACACCGCCCGGCCACAGCTCTGCCCCTGCCACAACCTTCCCGCTTGTATCTACAAAAACGCGGTTATATCTCTCGTCATTAAGAAATCCGTTCGGTAAATTTACAAACTGATAAGTACCGTCCCAGTTTTCCAAGATCGCCACCCGTGCCCTATCACTAAGCTCATATTCATGCAAATCATCAACCAACACCCCCAGTTCATTAGTTAATCTCATATCTTTCAAATCATAAACAAAAAATTTTGCCAGTAACCCATCCTGCCTCACATACGTCACATATTGATCGTTCCAAACTTTCAAGTTCTTCACTCTGCCATCCGGCTCGGCATCAATATTTACAAAATCACCCGATTTTCCCTGAAAAATATCATACAACTTGCTTCGCAACACCCCATCGGGGGACTCAACCCAATAAAATCTATTGTACAAGCTAACTAACCTGTCTCCCCGAAACGGCGAAAGTGTTGTAAGACGAATCCATTTATCCCCTTTCCACACCACCAAACACTCCCCAAATCTATCCTTCGCCAAATACGTATTTCCCCGCAAATGCTTTAATTCAATCAAATTCAAATTATTATCGACCTCCTTCCCTGTTTCCACCTCCCTAATTTTTCTATCATCCGGATTCAAATAGAATTTAGTCCTATCTCCCACCTCCCCTACTTCTTCAGGCGCCAACCGCCGGGCCGCCATCACTGGCACTGATACTGGTGCTTTTCTGGGGTCTAAAAACCCATTTATTGCTCCATCATCAAACGCTTGCGTCCTTCTCGTCACGAATTCCGGCATCGCCAGGGTAAAGTTTACCGGCGCCGCTCCTTCCACCTCATAACTGGTAACCTTTACCTCGGCGGTATGAATATTTAGCATTTGTAAAAGTGATCTAAATTCCAGCCTTTCCGTCTCTGTCAAAGCTGATGACCTGCTAGACAACTCCTGCAACCGCATCGCCAACTGTGTTGGCACCGCCACAAAGTCATCCGTCTTTATCATTTCAGTCCAGTCCTCACGTGGCTGATTCCAAAATAATGGATTGAAAGTGCTCACCCCGGCCACCGCCCCACCAGTAAAAGGAATCGCCACTATCGGCAACCCGTCTATTCCCATTACCAGTCTTCCACCCATTGCTCTAAGATCGGCCATCCCCCGCCAGCCAAAAATAGCCTCAAGCAAATAGATCGGCCCCTTCTTCCCTGATGGCAAAGCCAACTTTTGATAGTCAGTCAGGCTTGGTAAAAATAAGTAGCCTTCCCTGGTAAGCCCTTCAATCAATGGCCTAATTTCTTGTCTAATCATTGCCAATGTGTCTTTTGCCACCTTTGCACTTGTTCCGGTTCCATTTTGACCAAGCTGGTCCACCGCTACTGCAATCGTATTGATATATTGCAGCTTCCTTTTAACCAATTCCTCTCCAGTCAAACTTTCGCCCTTTTCGCTTTTGATCTGGTCATTAACCACCACTCCTCTTACAGCCCTCCTTATTGCCCTAGTAAAATTTGCCTCTTCTCCAAGCCTATTTGCAGAAGTCAAACTTACCGAGTCTCTTGCTTTGGTTACATCAAACAATCTGGCACCATCAACCATCATTCCTCCTTCTACCACCGACTCAACCACTACATTCTTTGGGATTTCAATTGTTTGTATCACCTCATTATTTCTAATAAACGCCACCTTCTTTCCTTTGTGATCATGTACCACCCTCACCCTGGCCACCTCTTTTTCAATGTCAGCCGCCGCACTCAACGGCACCGGATCCTTAGTTCCCCCCTTGGTAAACATCCGTCCCAACACCACATGATCCATTCCAACCCCATTATCAACAATCGCTATCGAATTGCCATCCACCACCACCCTCACTTTTTTATTGGTAACTAAATGCTTCGCCGCTCCCGGGCTTTCAGGAGGTAAAATATCCTCTTTTGTTTCGTATCCATTTACCTCAACCAGGTCCCCGTCCCCCAGTCTTGTATAGATCACTGCGTCCTTAACATAGGGAAACTTTTCATGGACCCTATCCACCAACTGCCGTTGCCAATTAAATTGGTCTCCTTTCAGATCCGCTTTTTCAAGCGGTATTGCCTCTTTCAACCTAATCTTAATTTCAGTCCCCGAGACCTCACCAGCTCCCAACACCTGTTCAAAAGCTGTCTTTTCCGGCCCACTAAGCTCAATTGGAGGTTGGATGTAAAACACCCCAGATCTTCCCCGAATTATCTTAGTAATCCACACTCTACCACCATGTTTTGTCCGAACTTCCACCACATCTTCCTCATTGTTTGTAATCCAGGCCAAAGCCTGTTTTATTCCTTCCCCAAATTGGCCAATTGTTTGCCCATTTCCTATTAATGCGTCCAAAGCGTTCGACACCCCCTCAACCACCGATTGCACCGTCGCCTCCCGATTCTGCCCCCTGATTACCTTGTCATACCTAACACTTTCATCAGTCCACTCAAATGTTGACCCGTTTATCAGATCAACCATTTCTGCCCCATACCCTCCCTGACCCCCAGTCATTTTCAACAGAATTTGGTCATAAATCTGACTTTCACTCTGATTTCTATTTATTCCCAGGCTGTCGGCTATGGTATTCAAAACACCAACCGGCAGTTTCCTATCTTTAAGCCTATTTTGAGCATGTGCGTAATGAGCAATATCAACACCATAAAACCCCTGCCCAGCCCGAACAAATTCAAGTGCCCCCCGCCCCCTTGAAAGTTCCATCGCATCTTGCGGTTCTACCGTATCCTTTCCGCCTCCGCCAACCCCAACCCGTGGCATAGAAGTTGACAAAGGGTTTTCTCCCTGCCCTGTTTCTCCAGAAACTCCATCTCTGCTATCATCCACCACCTTGTCTGCAACCGCCCCTTCTCGTTTTCTTCTCATCCACCAATATTTCAACTTTTCCATCCATATCCCAACCCTCTCCCCAATCG
>CAZIHS010000021.1:0-13363 GCA_964538765.1 uncultured Gammaproteobacteria bacterium
AATTTACAGGGATAATCTTAATTCTCAGCCGTTGATTCAGTTACCAGCGCCGAAAATGTTTGGCTCTAATCTGTCTTTCGCGGCCAGATAATAAGGTTGGCGTAGGTAGGTAATGTGGTAATATTAGCATAGAATTATGGAGGAATCCAGTCTAAAATATGACCTAGATTGTGTTAAAGATTAATAAGGCTTATTAATATTTATTTATTTTGAGGAGGTGAGAATATGCCTTTTATTAAAGCCGGTAAGATAAATCATTTTTTTGATAAAATTCAGGTGGCGGTAGTGGAGGTGACAAACCTGGAAATTAATATTGGAGACACCATAAGAATAGGTGAGGAGCAAGGCGGTTTTGAAGAAAAGATCGAGTCGATGCAGGTTAATCATCAGCAGGTTGAAACAGGCAGGGTGGGTGATGAAATTGGATTGAAAGTGACGGCGGCAACTAAGCCAGGAGAGATTGTTTATAAAATGGTTTAGGCAGGGATTTTGGCTTTTTGTTTGACCTTTTTCCTTTTCATTGAAGGGAAGAGGATGACGTCTTTGATTGTTGGCTGGTCGGTTAGGAACTGGACAAGCCTATCGATTCCCATGCCCCAGCCGGCGGTTGGAGGCATGGCATACTCAAGGGCGCGAATATAATCTTTATCCAATTGCATGGCGGCCTGGTGGCCGCGCTTGGCGAGAATTTCTTCTTCTTGCCAACGTTCTTTTTGGTCTTTCGGATCATTTAACTCATCATAGGCCTTTAGCAGCTCGGTGCCGGCGGCAAGAAGTTGAAATGAGGCAATTTTTTGAGGATCGGAAGCTTTCCTTTTTGCCAGGGCTATCATTTCGGCCGGATAATCGGTGATAAACACCGGACCGGTAAGGTGCGGCCGCACCAGCTCTTTGTATAAGGCGTCAAAGCGCGCTCCTAAACCAACCGCGCCTTTTAGGTCGATTTTAAGATTGGCTGCCTTTAGAGCCTGGATAAATTGAGTTTCAGAGGTGATAAGGTTAATGTCAACACCGGTTTTTTGGAAAATGGCATCACGAAAAGTCAGCCTGGGATAGGGAGGAGTGAAGTCGAGGGGGGTGTTTTGAAAGGTTAAGCTTAAGCTACCTTTAATTTTTGTGATTACTTCGACCAACATGGTTTCGGTAAATTTCATTAATTCCTGGTAGTCGGCGTAGGCATAGTAGAATTCTACCTGGGTAAATTCAGGGTTATGAAAGCGTGAGACACTTTCGTTTCTAAAGTCGCGGCTAACTTCATAGACTTTTTCAAAACCACCCACAATTAGCCTTTTTAGATAAAGCTCGTCGGAAATACGAAGATACATGTTTTGTTTTAACTCATTATGGCGGGTTATGAATGGTTTGGCCGAGGCGCCGCCATAAACTGGCTGTAAAACGGGAGTTTCAACTTCGAGAAAACCATGGTCGTCAAGAAACTGCCTTATTAAAGTCAAAACTTTTGATCGGGTTTCAAAAACCAGGCGGGAAGCAGGGTTGACAATAAGATCGACATAGCGTTGCCGATAACGTTTTTCAACATCTTTAAGACCGTGCCATTTTTCGGGAAGTGGACGGATAGCTTTGGAAAGAAGCTGGAATTTGGAAACATTAACAGTTATTTCACCGGCGGTGGTTTTGAAAACTTGACCTGAAACGGAGATGATGTCACCCAGATCCAAAAGTGAAACGGCCTCCATCCCCTTCTCATCCAGGATTTTCTGCTGAAAAAACAGTTGAATCTTGCCGCTTTGATCCTGAAGGTCGGCAAACATTATTTTGCCGTGACCCCGCAGAGAGCGAATCCGACCCGCCACCAAGACTGATTGATCCATTTTTGTTTTCGCCTCCTGGGTGGAAAAACGGTTGGTGAGGTTTGGTTGGGGATAGGGGGGGAAACCAAGGGAGATAAACTTATCGAGCTTGGCGCGGCGAAGGCGTTTTAGCTCGGAAAGCTTGCGGGTCATTTTATTTTATCGATACTATCTGATAGGTAATTTTACCAACCGGAGCCTCAACATCAAAGGTGTCTCTAACCTTTTTTCCAATTAAAGCTAAACCCAGCGGTGACTGGTCGGAGATTTTATTGTCATCAGGATTGGCTTCCATATGATTGACTATCTGAAATATTTTTTCGTGTCGGCCGGATATTTTAATTTTTACGGTGCAACCAACCTGAACGCAGCCATTTTGGGTATTTTGCCCATTTATAATTTTGGCGCTGTCAAGCGTTTGGGTGATGTTATCTATTCGGTCGTTCACTACCTCCAGCTCTTCTTTAAGCTGGGTAGCTAAACCGTCTTCGCCCGACTCGTCGGGCTGAGCTACTTCTTCAAGCTGAACAACCAGCCGAACCTGCTTGTCCTTCAGGTCGGCCAGCTCTTGGGATAAGCGCTCGAAACCTTGTTGTGTTAGTAGTGTTTTGCTCATTTTGCCAATAAAAAACCCCTGGGATTTAATTGGGTGTTGGTTGTTAGCCTTACCCAATTATTTGGAGGGGCAAATAATTTTGGTAAGGGTCAATACCGGCCCGGAAGCGGAAGAAGAGTGTCTTTGGTTGCGGTTGACGTTTACCATGGTGCTTATGTTAAGACAATCGGGGGGTTTTGTCAAATAGAAATATGGCGGTAGCGTACGTGTGTATTTTGTATGTATACAACACTTTAAACCTGGCTCTCAATAAGAAAAGGGCTTGATGCCGGTCAAAATGGGTTAAAATTAACCATGAGAGACTTTTTTAGGCTAGTACCCAGAAGACGAAAAGTTAAAATTAGAGGCAGAAGAGGCATAATTTTAAACAGACCCAGGGGGATGAAAAAGTATTTATTTTATTTTGGGAATTGTTTGTTTTTAACCGGTATGGCTGGTTTGTTGTATTTATATTGGCCGATTACCAGGGCATTTTATGAGTACCGGGTTAGCCTGGTTCAAAAGCCTTATGTGCCGGAAAACGAGGTGGTTAACATTATGCCCCCAAAGATAAGGCAAATTAAACAATATTTTGGTATCCAAATTCCCAAAATTCTGGCTGGCGCGGAAGTTGAATCAGTGCCCCCTTTTAACCGACAGGCCTACATGGACGTTTTGGATCAGAACAAAATTGCCAGGGCTGACAACTCGGGCTGGCCCGGCGACGGCAAAGGGAAGTCTATGTATCTTTTTGCCCATTCCAGTCAACAAAACATATTGGCGGCCAGAAACAACCCGGTCTTTTATTTGCTGGGAGAGCTAAAAAACGGCGACCCGATTTTTATTGAAAAAGACGAAGTTGTCTACACATACGTTGTTTATGATCGAAAGGTTGTTGGGGCTGACGAAATTGGATATATAAATTATAGTGATCCGGAAAACGAGGTATTGATATTACAGACGTGCTGGCCGATTGGAACAAACTGGAGGAGGCTTCTGGTTTTCGCAAAGCGAATAAAATAGCCTTTATTCTGCCCTGAAACAGGCGCTTTGATTGCAAATGTGGTATATTATGACTGAAAGCGTTGATGGGAACGTAATACACTCCCGGAGTGTGCCGACAAAATCGGCACGGTAGCTTCCGAAATAAAGCTAGACTATCACTGCAAAAGCAAGTAGTCGATAATAAGGTAACTTAGGATCGATTTGCAATCCCGCAGTGCGGGATTTTTTATTCTTGGTTACAAAACCAGGTGGTACCGTGAGAAGCCCTCACCCTGGGCCCAACCGAATTAATGGTTTGGACCGGAGTGGGGGCTTATTTGAGGAGGTGAATATATATGAAAAACAGAGAAATTGTATTTCCCGGTATTAATCCGTCTCAACCAGCATGGGAAATTCCAATGGGCCAAAGTAAACAGCAACAGGCAATGCGAGTTGCAGTCATGGTTGGATTATCTATCGCTGAAGGCGACATTCTCCGGCCGGATGGCAGGTCGGTAGAGACTTTGGCCATACTGGCGGTGAACCAAACAGTCGGAACCTTTGACCCCGGCTTTAGGAAAGATCTTAGAATGATGGCCAGAGATGCTTTTAATAGAACCGTGCGTTTTAAAAACAGTGGTGACTGACGGTTATGTTTACGGCGTAGCGGGTAACTGCTACGCCGTAGACGGCGACAACCGATTGAAGAAAATTATTAGTTTATAATTCTTATATGACAATAGAAGAAAAAATCAGATTAATAACCCGAAACTGCCAGGAGGTGCTAACCGTTGACGATCTGCGGTCATTGCTGGAAACAAACACACAGCTATCACATTACATTGGTTTTGAAATTTCTGGTTTGGTTCACTTGGGAACCGGATTGATGTCGATGGGAAAAATTGCTGATTTTATAAAGGCAGGAGTTGGCTGCAAGATATTTTTGGCTGATTTTCATTCGTTTTTAAACAACAAGCTTGGAGGCAGTTGGGAAAATATCCGCTGGGCGTCGGAAAACTATTTTAAGCAGGCCCTGATTGCATCGTTGAAGTGTTTTGATGTTGAGGAGAAAGAGGTTGAATTTGTGTCGGGAAAAGATTTGTATTCCAATAACCTTATTCACTGGGAAACATTTATGGAAGTTGGAAAACATATAACCTTGGCAAGAAACCTAAGATCGGTTTCAATTATGGGAAAACAAAAAGGTAGTGAGGTTGACATGGCCACCCTTTTTTATCCTCCCCTGCAGGTGGCTGACATCTTTACGATGAGAGTAAACCTGGCGCACGCGGGAATGGATCAACGTAAGGCCCATGTAGTGGCCAGAATGGTGGCAAAACACCTTGACGTTAATCCGCTGACAAACTCGAAAGGAATAAAGATTGCTCCGGTGGCTTTACATCAAAACCTAATAGCAGGTCTGACCGGCCCCAAGGAAGGTTTGGAAAATGTAGATTTGGAAGAAAGAGCGATTGAAATGAAAATGAGCAAGTCAAAACCCAATGAGGCAATTTTTGTTCATGACAGCCCGGATGAAATTAGATTAAAAATAAACAAAGCGTATGGACCACCGAGGGAAATCGAGTTCAACCCGCTTATTAATTGGGTTGATAACCTAGTTTTTTGGGGAGGCAGCCAAGGCCGATTGATGATTGAAAGACCGGAAAGGTATGGCGGAAAAGTTGTTTACACCAACCCCGAAGACCTGAAAGTTGACTACCAGGGTGAAAAACTGTTTCCTCTGGATCTAAAGAATGCCCTGGCCGAATGGCTTATTACCAAACTAGAACCTGCCCGAAAATATTTTGATACAGTTCAGCGAGCCGTGGCGCTTGAAAAAATGAGGGAGATGTTGGGGTTAAACACCAAGGCCAATTGACTTTTTTGTTAATATTTTTCTGTACCTGTTGGCAAAGCGGTGGGCTTCGTCTCTTAGAAACTGGAGAAGTTGAAGACCGGGCGAGTGGCGGGGGAGCTTAATTTCATGCCAAACAAGGCCGGATTTTAAAACAATTAATTCTTCCTTTTTGGCCAGCCCGATGACCGGAATATCAACTTTTGAGAGTTTTGTTTCCGGATGAAGCCGGCGGATAAATTTGGCCGCTTCCCGGGCGGCGGAAACTTGAGGTTTGCCGCCATCAACAACGACCAGGTCGGGACTTCCCCATTCCGGATGTTTTAGGCGCCGGAAAAACACTTCCTTTATCATCAGCTGATCATTTGGCTGAATAAGAGGATAATATCGGATTTTAAACTGCTTAAACTGGTCTTTGCGGATTTGCCCATCCAGGGCAACCGTCATTGAGCCAACAAAGTAATTTTTTCCTGTTTGCGAAATATCAAAGCACTCGATGCGGTTGATGTTTTTTACGGAAAAATGTGAAGCCAGGATAGCTTTTATTTCTGACAGGGCCGAGTAGGTTTTGTCTTGAGGTAAATTGATGTCCTGATAGAGAGTAGACAGATTCTTCCAACCATTAACGACATAGTCGAGCGACATAATTTTGGATCGAATATTCAGAGCCTGCTCAAAATTCTCGGTTTTTGAAGCTTGTTTCATTTGATTTTCCAGATCGCGGCGGAGAAATTTAAATCGACCTGTAAGAATATTTCTTATGCCTGAAAGTGAACGGCGGTAGATTTTGGGATCTGGATCGGGGCCCGGGCAAAGTGAGAGATGGCAATAAAGGCACAAATGACGAGGGTGTTTTATTTGGCTTTGGTAAGGAAATATTGGCCGAATCAGTTTTAAAAGAGCCCTAACTGACGAGGCATTGGGAAACGGACCATAGATGTCGGCGTCGGCCGGAAGGTTTGACTGGTGGGCAGTGTAGACCCGGGGAATTTTACTTTTTGATATACATATATACTGGTAGCTTCGGTCGTCTTTTAAAAGCGAGTTGTACTTGGGGCGGTGTTTTTTGATTAGTGAAGATTCCAAAATAAGCGCCTCAATTTCAGAACCGACAACGATTGTTTCGACGGAAGTAATTTGGGAAACTAAAATTTTGGTTTTGGGCCCTAGAGCATTTATATTTTGAAAATATTGACTGATCCGGTTTTTCAGGTTTATGGCTTTACCAACATAAATCACCTCCTGGTTGCGGTTTCTGTAGATATAGACTCCCGGTTTAGACGGCAGTGACTTTAGCTTGATCATCTCCAAGAACTATTTGACAATTAAGGTTGTGCCAAAGAAAAGCCGCGATTTGTTGGCGGCGTTGCAGCCGGCTTTTTAGAACAAGCCTGATGTTTTTTCTGATTTTAGCTTTTGATTGCTGATCTGCCTGGCGCACAGTTTTACCCTGAATCAGTTTTTTGGCAATAAGATTTGAGGGTTCAAGAAACAATTTGGCCAAAGAATCGGTTTGGGGGTTTTCCTCCTGGGAGGAAACAAAGACAAAATCTTTTTCATAGCCTATAAAAGCCCTGGCGTTATGTTTGACAAGATAAGGTCCAAGGTAGCGGCCGGTTTGGCAGCTTCGAACATAAACAATACTTTTTTGATAATCGTGGCCTGAAACCGGGGCGGTGATGAGAGGCTGGTCGTTCCAACCGTAAACAACGTGGGGAGAGCCGTGACCGTTTAAGATAATAAGTGAAAAGCAGTTCTTAATTTGTCTATTAAAATCCTTTGAATTGGCCTGACGACCCGATAAATCAGTAACAGTAAAGTGACCAGAGAGGGCGGAAGAGATAATATCGGCGGAATAATGATAGAGGTACCGGGTAACCACCTCGTGATTTGGGCGGGTGATAAGAAGAGCTTTAGTCATCCTGGTAGATTTTACCCGAGGCCAGGTCACGAAGAAAGGATATTTGGATATCAACAATCTGCTGGCCGATTTTTGTTTCGGCCGAAATGTGGTGAACAAGGTCGTCCCTGGAAAAAGATTGACCGGGCGACCCAAGATGTATTTTGATGTTGTCGGAAAGGACGTTGATGCGGGCCAGGGCCAGTTTTTTAAGAACCGGGTTGATTTTTTTGGTTTTCATTTTGAAGGATGCCGATGGTAACCAACTGATCAAGGATTTGCCGGCCAACCGCAGTGTCGTTTTCGATTTCGATTCGGGCACTATTCCAGGTTACCGGTTCACTGCCAACAACCGCCACGATTTCAGCCCGGGCGCCAAGAGGCAGATTCGCATAAATTTTGAGAAAACTGGATTTGAGGGACACAGTTAATTATAAACCCAAATGCTTTTTGAGATATTGACCGGTGTGGGAATGGCGGGAGTTGACAATGTCTTGAACCGAACCAGCGGCAACCAGATACCCGCCTTTTTCTCCACCTTCAGGGCCAAGGTCAATTATCCAATCGGCGTTTTTGATGACGTCCAGATTATGTTCGATGACAACAACCGTATTACCCTTTTCAACCAAACGGTGAAGAACGTGAACTAGCTTGTCGATGTCGTAAAAGTGAAGACCGGTGGTTGGTTCGTCAAGGATATAGAGAGTGTGTTTGTTGGTCTGCTTAACAAGCTCGCGGCTTATTTTTAACCGTTGTGATTCGCCGCCCGACAGGGTGTTGGAGGCCTGACCAAGCTTTAGATAGCCCAGGCCAACTTCTTTTATGGTGGTAAGGCGGCGACGAAGACTGTTGATGTTTTTGAAAAAGTCGAGAGCTTCGTCGACAGTTAGATCAAGAACATTGGCAATATTTTTGTCTTTATAGGTGACCTCGAGAGTGTCGGATCTGAACCGGGAGCCGGCGCATTCTTCACAAACAACATAGACATCGGCTAAAAATTGCATTTCAACCTTGATCTGACCCTGGCCTTGACAAACTTCGCAACGGCCGCCCTTTACGTTAAAAGAAAAACGGCCTGAAGTGAAGCCGCGAATTTGGGATTCGGTGGTGCGAGAGAAAAGATTGCGGATGTCGTCAAAAACCTTGGTGTAGGTGGCCGGATTACTGCGGGGGGTTTTGCCGATCGGCGATTGATCAACCAAAAGAAGGTCGCCGATGTTTTGGTGGCCGGATATTTGGTCGTATTGCCCAATGTGGTCGTAATAACTTCCATACAACTGCTTCATTAAGCCTCCATAGAGAGTGTCGTGAACAAGGGTTGATTTGCCTGAACCGGAAACACCAGTGATACAAACAAAACTGTTGAGAGGGAAAGAAGCGTCGATATTTTTTAGATTCCATTGCCGACAGCCGGAGATTTTTAGAATTGGTTTGGCGGCTAGAGATGCCACTGATTGATGCACTGTCGAAACTTTACTTTTGTTGGCTAAATATTTACCGGTGATTGATCTTGGTTCTTTTTTTATTTGTGCCAATGTACCCTGGCCAACAACCTGGCCGCCCTGGTGGCCAGCGTAGGGGCCGAAGTCGACGATGTGATCGGCATGACAAATAACATCCTGGTCGTGCTCTACCACCACCAGGGTATTTCCGAGTTCTTTAAGCTTGATAAGAGTTTTGATAAGGCGGTCGTTGTCGCGGGAATGTAGACCGATGGTGGGTTCGTCTAAAATATAGAGAACCCCGGTTAGACCGGTGCCGATTTGGGAAGCCAGGCGGATTCTTTGGCTTTCACCACTTGATAGGGTGCCCGCCTGGCGGTCAAGACTGAGATAGTCAAGGCCAACCGCCAAAAGAAATTCGAGCCGCGAGGCAATTTCTTTTTGAATTGGGGTAAAAACTTCGGTTTCAATGCTAGTTTTGAATTTTTCGGGCAAGCTGTCGAGCCAGGTTTTGATGTTACCAATGGGATGGCGGCAAACGTCAACAATGTTTTCTGAAAGGATTTCAACCGAAAGGGCGTTTTGATTGAGCCGGGCACCGTGACAACCCGGACAATCTTTTTTAATCATAAATTTTTCGATCTCTTGACGAACAAGGTCGGAACCGGCCGTTAAATATTTTGATTCGAGATATTTTACTTTCCAGCGCGGTACCTTGGCCGGATCGACCTGAAGAATTTGACCCAGCCCCTTGCATTCAAGACAGGCGCCCTGGGGAGAATTGAAGGAAAAAAGCCGGGGTTCAATCGGCGGCAGTGACAGGTTACATACCGGGCAGGAAAAATGGGTGGAATAAAGTGTGTCGATAAAGTTGGTGGGAAATTCGGGAAAGTCAAAGGATGTTTCGGTTATTTGGGAGACAATAGCCTGGCCGTCGCTTAGATTAATTGACTGGTCGAGACTGTTGACCAGGCGGTCAGTAGTTTCTTTAATGTTTTTTAGACTATCGGTGTTGAGGGAAATGCGGTCGACGACGACATCAATGTTATGCTTGTTACTTTTTATTATGCCGAAATCAGAATATAGATCGACGATTTTGCCATCGATGCGGATATACTTAAACCCCTGGCGTCGAAGGTTTTGGGTTAGGCCGCGGAAATCACCGGCCTGGTTACGAACCAGAGGAGAAAATATCATCAGCCGATAGTGGTTTAAGCCGCCAATGTTGGCAGTGGCTTTTTCAATAATGATCTTGGCAATCTGCTGGCTGGTTTGAGGGGAAACCAGACGGCCGCATTTTGGACAATGAGGGTGGCCAATGCGCGCAAAAAGAAGGCGAAGATAGTCGTAAATTTCTGTGACCGTGCCGACAGTGGAACGGGGGTTGTGGGAGATGGCTTTTTGGTTGATGGCAATGGAGGGCGAAAGACCCTCGATCAGGTCGACCTCGGGTCGTTTAAGATTGCCCAAAAATTGTCGGGCATAACTTGACAGGCTTTCGACATAACGGCGCTGGCCCTCGGCAAAAAGAGTGTCGAAAGCCAAAGATGATTTGCCGGAACCGGATACTCCGGTAAAAACTATGAATTTGTATTTTGGAATGCTAAGTGAAATGTTTTTAAGGTTGTGTTCCCTGGCCCCTTTGATAACGATTTCTGAAAGCGACATGAATTGATTTTATCAAAATATTTGGGTTTTGTTTGGGAATGGATTTTTGGTGTAAACGAGGGTAGACGGTGACTAGGTCACGATAGATATGGCGGATTGATTAATCATTAATCAATCCAAAATGAAACTAAATTGGATACTTCCGATCCGAAGATACAAAGGGTATCTTCGCTTCATGAAAACAGTTGATAACTCTTTGAGATTTCAGGCAAATGGCATTGCTCAATTTCGCCATCGCTGTCTACAGATTTTGAAAACACAAGGTGTTGTTGGTAAGTCAATGAAGTTTGGATGGACGGACTTTGGTGATGCCGGACGGCCGGATGTGATAGTATACCTATGGAAGATATATATTGAAACGTGATGTTACATGCCCACAATAGACCAGAAGAATGCGCTTGGATTGATTGTCATAGAGGCCGTTGAAGATCGCCTTACTAGGGCTACGGTTGAGGAGGTAGCCACGTTTAGAGCTCTCACTGGAGAAGACCATCAGTGTGTACCAGAAGGTTCTCTTTCTATCATTTGTCTGTCTGATTTGCGTGATGTTATTCTAAATCCTTTAGTTGAAAGAGGGAAAGGGAGCTAGAACCGGTCGACTTGTCGCCGACTTGAGTGAGTACGCTATGTATTTTGGGCTTTGGTAACGTGGGAGCCATAGGCTGGATCGCTCACAAACAACAATCTGTTGGTGGTTTTGGCGAAACGTTTTTGACTTATTGCACTGATAAATATGACCTATTTTTGTGATTTCCCGGTTACACCAGCCCTGTGAACCAGAATGCCCCTTGCGCTAGTTTAGTGTTTTGATCTTGTCTCTTAACTCAATTGCCAGCTCAAAATTTAGATCAGCGGCGGCGAGACGCATTTCTTTTTTAAGATCGGCAGCTAACTTTTGGCGCTGAACCGGGGTTAGATCGGCGGGGTTGATTTGACTGGCCTTCAGACTTATCTTTTTTAGATCGGGGGGCAGCTCGATGATTTTTGGACGGATGGCCTTGGTGATAGTAACCGGCTGAATATGGTGGAGGCGGTTATATTCCAGCTGGATTTGGCGGCGGCGGTTAACCTCTAAAATCGCCTGGTTCATGGCCAGGGAATTTGTGTTTGCATAAAGCACCACCTGGCCGTTTTGATTGCGTGAGGCCCGGCCCATAATTTGGATGAGAGAGGTTTTTGAGCGAAGAAAACCCTGCTGGTCTGCTTCAAGGACTGCTACCAGGCCAACCTCGGGCAAATCTAGGCCTTCGCGCAACAGGTTAATGCCGACCAAAACATCAAAATGACCCGACCTAAGTTTGTCTAAAATATTGGTTCTTTCCAGTGTTTCGATGTCGGCGTGAAGATAGGGAACCTGAAGGCTTATGCCATCGGTGTTAGACGGATCGGAAAGATAGGCCGCCAAATCTTCGGCCATTTTTTTGGTGACAGTGACAACCAGGGTACGCTGATTTTGAAGCTTTTGTTCTTTTATAAGACCGATCAGATCGGGAATTTGATTTTTGGAGGTCTTGACGGTAATGGGTGGATCAACCAGACCGGTGGGCCGGATAATTTGCTCAACAAACACCTGGCGGGAGTCTTCGAGTTCATAGGCCGAGGGGGTGGCGGAAACATAGATGCAATTGGGTATCCGCTGATAAAATTCAGCATAGGTTAGGGGCCGGTTGTCCAGAGCCGATGGCAGGCGAAAACCAAAATCGATCAGCGTTGTTTTTCTTGATAAATCTCCCGCGTGCATGCCTTGAATTTGTGGAACGGTAACATGGGATTCGTCGATTATGGTAAGAAATTTTTGGCCGTAAACATGGTTAAAATAATCGATCAGAGTAAATGGCGGATCACCCGAAGAGCGGTTGGATTCAAAGTAGATTGAATAATTTTCGATGCCGTTGACAAAACCCATCTCCTGAATCATTTCAAGATCATATTCAACCCGTTGAGAAAGGCGTTGGGCTTCAAGTAAACGGTTTTGGGAGCGAAACATTTCGACTTGCCGCGAACAATCTTGCCTGATTTTACTAAATATTTGGGGTAATTCTTTACCGCTGGCACCCATATATTGTTTGGCCGGGTATAGCCGAAACGATTCAAGCTTGAACTCGTGGCCCGAAAAGGGATGACGCTGGGTGATAGAAACAAGGGTTTCTTCTTTAAACTGCAGAGAGATAATCCAATCCTGATAAGAGGGCCAAAAATCGATCTGCTCTCCCCTGACCCGAAAGGTGGAGCGCTTAAATTCGACTTCGTTTCGGGAATACATCAGGGAAACCAACTGTTGAAACAGTTTGCGGCGCGGCCAAGTTTGATTGATCTTAAAATCAATGGCGTTGCCCGAGAATTCCACCGGGTCGCCAATGTTGTAAAGACAGCTGACCGAGGCAATAACAATGTTGTCGCGGCCAGAAAACAGGTTGGAGGTGGTTTCAAGCCGGAGCTTATCGATAAGATCGTTAATTTCTACTTCTTTGGAAATATAGGTGTCGGATTGGGGAATATAGGCTTCGGGCTGGTAATAGTCGTAATAGGAAACAAAATAGGAAACCTTATTTTTTGGAAAAAGAGATTTGAACTCCTGGTACAGTTGACCGGCCAGGGTTTTGTTGTGGGAAATTACCAGGGTGGGCAGATTGGTGTTGGCGATAACGTTGGCGATGGTAAAAGTTTTGCCCGAGCCAGTGACGCCAAGAAGAGTTTGGCGGCCAACACCGTTTAAAATATTTCTGGTAAGAAAATCAATAGCTTTTGGCTGATCCCCGGAGGGCCGGAAAGGAGAATCCAATTTAAAATCCATGGAACAATTGTAGCAAATGTTTGGGTTTTATTTGGAGAGGAGCCCACATTAGACGTTCAAACTCCAGCTTAGCTAGGTCGCAGGGCTAATATAATTTAGTCTATCCGTGGTGTATAACTGTGGGTTCAAATGCACCGATATATGGGCCAGGAGACTGTTTTTCCAGGAGAGTGTTCTGCAGCGCGACAGGTTTAAATATAGGCTATTTGTAACAACTATTTTTTTGGCGATTATCTTGATATCATCACTTTGTCTATATATTTAGGGTCTTGACTAGATAACGCTAATTTTTTAAGTAATTTTTAACTAGTCGT
>CAZIHS010000022.1:0-13106 GCA_964538765.1 uncultured Gammaproteobacteria bacterium
GGAGAACTTCCTCCACCGGCTTACGCCGGTAGTTTCAAGTTAGGTCTTATGAAGTAAAAGTCACTTTAGAAAAAGGCGACCGTACTATGCTTGTGAGAGGGTTGTTGCCTCAAACTAAATATTTGCTTGTTGTAAAGGGTCGAGACAAACTAGGCAACGAAGCTTCATCAGACTTACAGCGCTTTACCACCTCAACTGACACCAGACCTCCAAAGATATTAAATCTTAAGGTTATTGGAGGCACAATTCCTCCTGTTGGATTTGCCGCTGGAGAAGTTAAGGCACAACTCATCATTACATGGGACACCGATGAGCCAGCCACTTCGCAAATTGAATTTGGTCAAGGATCTGGCGCAGATTATTCTCAAAAATCACAATATGATGGCAATCTTGCGACCAATCATACTGTTATTTTGTCTGGCCTTGTTCCAAGTCAGGTGTATCACTTTAGAGCATTGTCAGTTGATAGCGCAGGTAATACTGCAACTAGCGTAGACACGGCAACCATTGCTCCAAAAGCAACCAGATCTGCTCTTGATTTAGTCATTAAGAATTTGTCAGAAGCATTTGGCTTTGTAAAGTCGATTAATTTGAAATAACTATGAGTAACCAAGTAAAGACACCTGCCATTGAAACGAAGAATCTCATTAAAACTTTTGAGGTCAAGTCGAGTAGGATTCCTGTCATTAAAGATGTAACTACCACTATTTGGCAAGGCGAGTTTGTGGTAGTGACTGGCCCCTCAGGATGTGGGAAATCTACTCTTTTACATGTCTTGCTCGGTCTTGAGCCACCAACTTCTGGAAACACAAGTTTTTTTGGCCAAGATTTATATAACCAAATTGACGAGGATGAGCGTACCGAGATACGCAAAAAGAATGTTGGCATGATCTATCAACAACCCAATTGGATTAAAGCTCTCACGGTTTTGGAAAATGTGATGTTTGCTCTGCGCATCAATGGGGAAACTGACGAGGCAGCACGTAAAAAATCACAAGAAATTTTGCAAATGGTGGGGATGCTTGACTGGCAAGACTTTATGCCAACAGAACTATCGAGTGGTCAACAACAAAAAATCGCTCTAGCTCGTGCTGTTATTACGAACCCCAAAGTGATTATTGCCGATGAGCCAACGGGAAACCTTGATTTCAAGTCTGGTGAGGAGCTCATGCAACTACTCAAAAAACTTAACGATGCAGGTAAAACAATTGTCATGGTGACACACGATTTGGAGTACCTAACTTTTGCCTCAAGGTCTCTCATCATGTTTGATGGCAAAATCGTCGAGGAAGCCAACTCTCGGGATTTATCTGGCAAATTAACGGGCTTTAAAAAACTGTTTGGTGAGGTTTATAAACTGGATTAGTTCACATACATACCGTACACATAGGAATCTATGAAAGGTACAATAGGCGTTCCTATGCGCTACAAAGGATATTTGATACCGAGGAGACGGTATATCAGTCGATTTCTCCAAGGAGACATAACAGCAGAAGCAACCAGGAGGATGAGTTGGATGGACTACTACAAGAAGACAGGGAATGGGAGGTTAACGTGTCGACACTTTGGGATATCACCGGATACGTTTTACCGATGGAAGAGGAGATACAAGCCAAAGAACCTAAAATCACTTGAGACACATCCAGAGTTAAAAAGACCTCATACCGTGAGAATTCCTCAAACAGAAGAGAAACTCGTTTTACTCATACAATCATTAAGGGAACAGTACCCCCGTTGGGGAAAAGAAAAGATAGCCAGACTGGTGTGGAAGAAGGGATATCAGGTTTCCGTATCTACAGTAGGAAGGACCATTACTCGTCTGAAAGAACGAGGGATACTCAAGGAACCAGTGCCAAATTTCATTTCATCCAAGAAGAGATATATCAAGAGATCATGGGCAGTGAGAAAGCCGAATGAACTCAAAGCCTGGCAACCTGGAGATATTGTCCAAGTCGATTCAATGGATATTCGTCCCATACCAGCAGTGGTGAGAAAACAATTTACCGCAAGAGATGTGATTTCAAAATGGGATACCGTGAGAGTCTATGGATCAGCCACATCACGGCGAGCAGCAGCATTTTTGGATGATTTGATACAAACCAGTCCCTTTGAAATTAAAGGGATCCAGATTGATGGAGGCAGTGAGTTTAAAGGAGCCTTCGAAGAATCATGTAGAGTACGAAAGATTGCTCTGTATGTCCTCCCTTCCCGGAGTCCAAAACTTAACGGGTGTGTTGAAAGAAGTAACCGTACCCATACGGAAGAATTCTATGAAGTGAATGATTTTTCCTTCGATATCAAAGTATTGAATGAAGAGCTTCATGAGTGGGAAACAACCTACAATACCGTTAGGCCGAATCAGGCAATTGGCTATTTAACTCCACTCGAGTATATTACTCGGTGGAAACTACAGAAAGGGTAATGTGTACGGGATGTACTGAACTAGTACAACATTTGAAATTACTGATTTTATTTGATAGAATAACCCAAACAAATTTATAAAAGAAGGAAGGTGAGAAAAAATGGCAAATCTTGAGGGATTAACAAGACGTGCGGATTTTTATAGAAAGTTGGCATATTTGGCAGATTTAGAAGCCGCTAGCCAGCTTGAAGGCGAGATTTTGACGTGGAAAGAATTAGCTGGTGCTCTCGGAGTAGAGCCTAACGAACAAGGTAATCTTAACGGTATTGATTTAACTAACGCTTGTTTGGGCCTAGAAAAAAATCTATTAGTTCAGCAACTTCCAACAAAACGAAGACTTATGGTTATTAAATCTGTGGCAGCTGCGTTAAGTAATTTAGTGGGTGATCGACGAGGAGAATAATAAATAGTAAATGGTTTTTGCTTCAGCAAAAGCCAAAAATCGCGCGCGCAAAAAATAAAAAATATGAGCGAGGCCGAAGGCCGAGCGAAGATGGCGCGGCGAGTGGACGGCCGCACTCGCCGCGCCTACCTTTGTTTGAAATCAGTTCGAATTTTTTCGAAAACGTTCACAAGTTATTTTCAGATGCCTCTAATGCATCATATAGTGCGAAAATATAGCTAATTTGGGTGTTCCATTAACAACCCTTGATAAGTTGGCTTTTTCTCAAAAAAAAAGACTAAACAACTTGGCATTTTGTTGGGTCTTTGAACCTGAAAGTATCAGTTAGGTTGAATATTAAGCGCTCTTTTGTTAAGCCGATTTGTCAAGTTGAATTTGCCGTATGTTTTTCCAACCATTTTATAAATTAAAATTACTTTTAATCCACTAATATTTTGGTAATATCTACATTAACTGTCGGCTATTACCAACAGAGAATTTGAAATGGCTGCCTCAATATTTTTTGTTGAGAGAATTATGACCGGAATGCGATTTTGGTCAATGATATAACCTCAGGTTACTCCTTTTCTGCAATGTCGACAACTTGACTAAAACTTTGTGGTTTATATTTGTTATAAGTTTCTTGCATAATGTAGAGTGAGTGATATTTCACTCCACTACTGATTTTATTCACATCCTCGCACCACTGTGCCAATCGTTTTACTTTTTGAATGTCGTCAAGATCCTCTGCACCTTTTAATTCAATGATGTAAACGGTCTTAAAGTCAACTTTTACAACAAAATCGGGGTAATAATCTTTAATTTCTCCGTCTGCGTTCTTGTAGTCAATCTTGAAATGCACAGACATAAAGTTTTTGGTGTAGGAGATAATATCCTCACAAGTATCAAGAAAACCTGCAAACTCCAACTCAAATAGACTGTCACCAACAACTTTACTAAAAACTGATTTTTTAGGCATCATAAAAGCTGTTTGATTGGCAACAAATGGGCGAGTGTTGCTGACTTTGATGTAATCTCGTATCTCTGCCTCGCCTTTATCTAGTACCGTTAGCTCATTGATGTTTTTCTTAAAAATCTCAATAACAGTCCTACTTGCCTCAATCTCTGACAAATTTCGTAGAGTGTTGAGGTCGCTTAAATCAACTACTCTGCCAAAAAGTTGTGATTGAATGAACGATTTTACCTTATCACAGATGATGTCAAAGCCAGATACTAAACGCAGTTCGTTCATAATTATTTTCGCAAAATATCCAACAACACTTTGATAATCAGTTATGGTGAGAGTATCTAGTGTATTGACGTGAGTTACTTCATCACTGGTTATGTCTTTGAATACGATTTCTCTCTTTTCCTCCTCGCCAAATGATTTGTACTCAACCTTATCAAAGACAAATTTTGAAGGGTCAATGTTTGAAAGGTTTTTATACTCACGATAAATACGAGGTGACAGAACAGGAATTTCAATGTCAAGTTTCTCTATATCCTTCTTGAAATTTTCTCTATCAACTTCAATAACTACTGGTGCAGTTGGGCCTGTTCCGTCTCCCATTGCTTTGTGTTCCAAAATTACGCCTTCGCTCTTGATCGACTCGACAAAGTCCATAAATGCTGGTGTACCGACAACACTGACATATTCTGTAAGATCAGCATTATCTCGATACATTCGTCTCAAACCTCGTCCCAGTGTCTGCTCTGGCAAGATATTACTTTTTGAACTGTAAGCTCTCAATCCAACAATAGTGGTGACGTTTTTAACATCCCAACCCTCCTTTAACATTAAAACCGAGACAATAGCTTTGTATGGGCTATCCCAGCTATCAATTTCGTTGGCTTGTTTTCTTAACTTATCAAGCTCGTCTTTATCCTTACCTTTTGGATTTTCAGCAATTTCTCCATTGTCCTTGGTGTGAATTACCAACACTCCACCTTTTAAGTCAGGGTATTTGACTTCAAGATATTGGGCGACTTCATCACAGTTTTTGGTGTCGTCAGTCATCAAAAATAAAATTGGTTTTTTGATGTGTGAATGTTCCTCAAATACTTTTTTCCATTCTTTATATCCAAGATCAATAAAATCAGAGTATTTTTCCGTAAACTTTGAGCTGGTCTTTTCTGACAATTTGGCTCTACTGGCAGAGTCGGGAACCGTTGGATGTTTGACAACATTTTGATGAATGGCTTCGACAAGTGGATAGTCGCTTACCGTTTGGACGAAAATTGCTCCATTGTTGTGCTTTGGGGTTGCAGTTACGTCAATTTGCAAGGCTAGACTTCCACCTTTCATTAGTAGTCGATTGTGAATATTCTCAATCGACTTAAACCACGCCATTTTTTCATCGTGAATATGGTGAGCTTCGTCATTAAAAATTGCCAATTCATCAACATCTTTGATGATTTCTCCTAAGTCTAATTTTGACTCATTGGTTGCACCAACTGGCTTTACACCGAGAAAATAATCTGCGGTGTTTTCATCAGCAAAGGCTGGTGTTTTGTCACCTGTATCGTAAACCCGGTGAATGTTGGTTAAAAATAGATTTCCAAACTTATTGGTGACTTTGACTTCATCCTGTATATGTAAATCAAAATTAAAATCATCGTGCCAGTTGTGTCCACCATAACCTTCATCTGGCAAAATCGGATCCTCGTGAAATATCTTTAATCCATCAAAATCACTTCTCAAACGGTCTAGGACGATGATGTTTGGGGCAATGAGGATAAAATTTCGAGCCAGGTCGGAGTCGCTTTCGTAGAGCTTGTGGTAGTAACACCAAGCTATCAAAAGACTAAGGACTTTTGTTTTTCCGCTTCCTGTTGCCATTTTGATAACATATCTTTTCCAGTTTTCAGTAATTAGTGATGGGTAAACTTGACCACTGACATCAAAACGGATGAGATCATATTTGTCCTTAATTCTGGCTACGTCGTGGAGATAAATGATTGTCTCAACAGCTTCTCTTTGAGCAAAATAATACTTAAACTCAAAAGTCGAGCCATTATTTTTTGGTGCTACATGTGGAGTCTTAAACCACCAGTTTAAAAGTGAGATAGAAGTTTCACTAGCTCCTGTATAATTATCGTCTCGCCATTCTTTAACCTTTTTCCTCAACTCTGGAACTAATGGGGGCATTAGCTTATCCGAGCCTTTTTCTCGTAGCACTTCGTCAGCAGGAAACCAGCGAATACCGGGGTCGAGTACTTCGTAGGGGGAACGGGGGAAATTAGGGTGTAACGCCATATTAAGTTTTGGGTGGTAAATAGTTTTGATTGGTAACAACTTTCTTACCAGTTTTCTGTTCTAATTCGATGCGGGCATTGCGAGCAACACGTCCACCTTTGATGGCGGGAATCTTGTTTCCTTCTAACCCGCGAGATTGCATAGTTTCGGCAATTTGGCGGGTCGATAGCTCGGCCAGAGCGGTAAAAACTAACTCGGCATCGGACATGTGATCGCGCAAGTTTTGCCTAATTAAACCTTTAATTTGTTTATGTTTCTTGACCGAAACTCCGCTCCATTCTTGATGAATTAAATTTGTCAAAATTGCAAAGTCGTTATTTTTGGTTACATCATGGTTTTGCCAATAATCGGTGAGTTTGTTGCGAATTTCCTGTCCCATCATTCGCTGTTGAATCCATTTGTTACTTCGACCCATCTTTTGCCAATATTGACGTGAGCGATCGAGAGCAAGACTTGGATCATTAATCTCCTCAATTCGTTCATAACCAACCCTGGCTAGCCACAACTTGATAGGTTCGGCTTTTTTACTAGGAATCGATTGAATAAGACGCAATAAAGTTTCAGTATCAGCCACGTCAGTCAGACGCATTTTGCCGTCTTGAGCAGGTAATTTTAACTGGTGACAATTTGTCACCGATTGATTACCTTCCCGACGTAGCCTCTCGACCAATTTGTTCCAATATTTTCTGGCAGTCTGATAATTATTCTGTTCAGTGAGCACGGCGACAATATCAATGACCGAAAAATACCATCTTTCCCTGTTATCATCCCAAACTCGGCGGATTTTTTGACCCTGAAAAACACCGACCTTACTTGTTGTCATATGTTTATTTCAATAACTTTCATTGTGTCGTTGCCAAAAATATCAACAACCTTGATAGCAATCTTATGACGACCTTTGGTTGGGTACTCATTTGGAGCACTGGTAAGGTCTAAACCACGATCCTTTTTGGTTCTAAACGACTGCCATTCATTTTCAAAAATATAATCACCAGTCCATAGTTCCTCGTATCCATCGCCACCCTCCACTTTCTTTCTGATAATTTCTCTCTTACTCTCAAACTCAAAATCCACAGACCAATAGTCAATCCAGTCTGTCCATTTTTTAGTGATAATATCCGTACTAATAATACCCATCGCATTTTTACTAACTTTGATTATTTGCCCATTTTGAACAACTAATCTCGTACCACTTCCCTTGATCGACTCGGCTGCATTGTCGACAGTGTCTTGGTTGTAAAAGACCGAAAAACCAACGAGCTCAATGGAGACATTTTTGCCTTTTACAATTGGCTTGACCTCGATATATGAAACGTCATTGAACACTACCTGATTTTTATCAATAGCTCGCTTATCAAACACGTCTCTGGGGATGTATTTGAGGGCAAGGTCAATACCTCGGTCTTTGGCTTCCTCTTGAATTTTGGGGAATAATCCCATCTCAAATTCAAAAGCCAAAATATCAACTCTAGTAATTTGCTTATCGATACACTCACGAAGCACTTCCTCGACGAATAGCCGGGAGACCGGGAGATTGACAGGCCCAATTGATACCATTCTGCCGTTCTTGCGGGCTTGGAAGGTCTTAAACCCATCACTCTGCTCGGCTCTGTATGCTTTGACTATTAGCTCAATGAAATCCTTTTCTCGTTGAGCAATTTGCTGTTGTTTTTGATCGTCAGTTAGATTTGGATTGATACCGATATAATGCTCACGAGCATACCTACCCATATTCAAAATCTCAAAAGCGCGATAGTTTTTACCTGCTTCTTTAAGTTGGCGTTGAATAGCTATCATCCTTTTGCGAATAGTATGGATTGAAAATTTGCCAAGATCTGACCCAATCCATTTTCGGTTTAGTTTTTCTGCAACAGCAAGAGTTGTACCTGATCCTCCGAAAAAATCTGCCACTATATCACTCTCATTTGATGAGGCGTTTATTATTCTTTCAAGTAATGCTTCGGGTTTTTGTGTTGGATACCCCACAATTTCTGAACGCATTCTATCGGCAGTAAAAATATCGCTCCACCAATCCTCGGCGGGTTTACCTCTTTGTTCAATTTCACCAGCCTTACTTTCCTTTGTCCCACCTCCAAATGTTTTTACAACTCCCTCTTTGCTGACGTGGATACCACTTTTATATTCAATAAATTGGGGATTAAAGATCGGATTTTGTGATTTTGTATAAAACAGAATATGGTCGTGTTTTCTGACAAATTGTGTTTTCCAAAATCCTGGCCCCGAATAACACCATTCAATCTGATTTCTAAAAGATTCTTTACCAAAAACTTCATCTAATACTAATCTCAAATATCCAACAACTCTCCAATCGCAGTGTACATAAATACTACCATCTTGGGCTAAAAGATCACGCATCAATACCAGCCTTTCGTAAATCATTGCAATAAAACTATCGGCTCCTTTACCCCACGTGTCACGGTATGCCAACTCCTCCAACACTGTTGGCTGTTTGTGGAATTGCTCATCACCAACTTCGATGTCCATAGAAAAATCAGCCCCAACATCAAAAGGTGGATCAATGTAAATCAATTTGATGCCACCATTGGCTTCAATCTCCTCTCTTAACGGCCCATTTTTTAAGCTAGATAAAATTAGTTTGTTGTCACCCCAAATCAATTTGTTAGTCCAATCTCTGTTTTGACGACCTCTGGTGTCAAACATTCCAAGCTGATCCACTTGCTTAATTTTGTCTGACCTTGGCTCATCCACTTGCTCGATAACCTGAAAAGGTAGGACAATGTTGCAAATGTCATTAGTTTTACCGTTCCAAACCAACTCCACTTCTCGCTTATCAGCAAAAAGTTTGAACCGATATTCATCGGGTAGAGGTTTACCAGACTCTAACAACTTAACTACATCTCTCAATTCATTATCAGACAAAGACATAAGTTATTTTAACCCATAATTACTTAGAAGTATTAGAATATCCTATGTCAAAATATTACAAACCAAACCGTCAATTTGGGCTCTATAACCCCAACAACTCCAAGCCTTTTAGGATTAGTCGAAGCAAGATCGATTTATTCCTAAAATGCCCTAAATGTTTTTATCTTGATCGGGTGATGGGGATTGGTCAACCCCCAGGCTTTCCCTTTGCCCTCAATTCGGCTGTCGACAAGTTGCTAAAAAAAGAGTTTGATATTCACCGAAGTCATCGCACTACTCATCCACTAATGGAGGCATATGGACTAGATGCCGTGCCTTTTGAACACGAGAAGATGGACGAGGGCGGGATTTGCTCAGGAGAGGAATTACCTATCTCCACGAGCCGACAAATTTATTAATAACTGGTGGCGTTGATGATGTTTGGGTTAATCCGCAGGGTGAGTTAATTATTGTTGATTACAAGTCAACGTCAAAAGATAGCGAAGTCAGCCTTGATGCAGAGTGGCAAGATGGCTATAAAAGACAAATGGAAATTTACCAATGGTTATTTAGAAAAAATGATTTCAAGGTGTCAGATACTGGCTACTTTGTTTATTGCAATGGCAAGACCGACAGTGAAGCCTTTGATGGTAAATTGGAGTTTGATATTAAACTAATTCCGTATGTTGGCAATCCCGATTGGATAGACCAAACAATTGTTGACGTCCATAGTTGTCTTAACAGCAGTGAAATTCCAAACTCAAATCCCGACTGTGATTTTTGCAACTATCGAATGGCGGCTCATAAATACGACTAGTAATAAATTACAGGCTTAAATTTTGGAACTACATTAATAGGTGTAACAACTGCCGATAATAAAATTACCACTCCAAAATCCATCAACTATAACAACAAAAAGAATAAGTAACCAATGGCTAAATCCTTATATAAATTTAAAATAGAAGTCGAGTTGAAAAATAGTTAAAATAATTCACCGACTAACATAAGCCGTCTCTTAAACCAATTACTCTTGTTGGTGCAAATGAAAATTTATTTTTTATCCTTTATTTGTTTATAATTGTGGATGAGTACATTTCAGGATAAAGTTTTCCAAGAGCTTATGAAGGTTCCCAGCGGAAAAGTGACAACTTATAAAATATTGGCAGAAAAGGTGGGTTGCAAGAGCTACCGGGCTGTCGGGCAAGCGCTGAAACGAAATGCAAACGCACCAATAATCCCCTGCCACCGGGTAGTTAAAAGCAACGGCCGTATCGGCGGGTATATGGGTAAAACCGGCCCGAAAGCCATAGGCCTGAAGATTAAATTGCTGGAAAGCGAGGGGGTAAAAATTAAAAACGGAAAAGTAACTGGCTTTAACTTAAAGCTGTATTGTTAAACCGGATTGATTTAAGGTAGGATCTATTTTAGATGAAATTTGGGGCGTGGACAAACCAAGGCTTTGTTGATTCAGCAAACAAGGGACTTGAGATAAAAAGGATAACTGAAAAAATTGACAGAAACGTAAGATTAATACAGATTAAAATCAAGAACATTGGTGATAACGATATATTTATAAACTCTTTTTTGGTTGGTGAATTTGAACTGGAACAGGGAAAGGCAGAAAAGGTGCTGATCAACGGCTGGGGTCAGTCAAGCTTTACCGGTTATCGAAATATTAATGACTTTAGCCGGAAACCACGGTTTTTTTTCAAGAGAGACTTTAACCCCTGTTCATTTAGAAAGGAATACGGTTATTTGGAAAAATCGTTGATTAGCGAATGGTATTGCCAGCTGGTGTACAAAGATAAGGCCCTGGTAGTTGGAGCAATAACAACCGAGCGGCAGTTTAGCCAGATATTTATCCAAAAACAGCCAACAAAAATTAGAGTCAGAATAACCTGCCAGGCCGACGGCTTACCGATAAAACCGGGCCAGGAGATGGTGTCGGAAAAGATAGCGATTATTTGGGGACCAAAAGAGGAATCTCTTGAAACTTTTGGTAATTACTTAAAATCATATGGCCAAATAGCTTTTCACAATCCCCCACCGGTTGGGATTAACTGCGCTTATTATGAAAATGCCGATTTTGTTGATGAAAAATATGTGAGGCGGCAATTGGCAAGCTTGAACCGCATTAAAAAAACAATCAGGCCTGATTATTTAATGATTGACGACGGGTATTGCCAGTGGGGCGACTGGTTGCTTTCGCAAAAACAGTTTCCCTCCGGAATGAAAAAGATGGTAGCGGAAGTTAAACGGGAAGGATTAAAAGCCGGGATCTGGCTTTCACCGCTGGTGGCCAGCCCAAACAGCAAACTGTTTCGCGATAATCCAGAGTGGTTTTTGAAGGACGGTAAATCTGGAAAATTTTTTGACAGCAGATTGACTTCTCCAATTGATCTGTTGCCAAACCGAAAAATCCGGGTGTTAGATATTACCAAAATAGAAGTGCAGATTTACTTAAAAAAGTTATTTTCAAGGCTGATGGGTGATGGCTTTGAAATGTTTAAACTGGATTTTCTTTACCCGATTTGTTTTTCAAATAATTATGAGAAAAAAATGACCAGAGCCGAAGCTTTGAGACTGGCGATAAAAACAATCAGGCGGGCGGTTGGTGAAAATGTTTGTTTAACGACCGGAATTAGTCAGCTTTCGCCACTGGTTGGACTAATCGATTCGGTTAGGGTAGGCATAGACAGTACAAATCCATTTGTCTACAAAATACCGATAGTTAGATATTTTATTAACAGACGGATGCTTTCAGATAATTTAAGAAATTGCCGCTATAGGCAATTTTTAAACGGAAAGGTGTGGATTAATGATGCAGACTGTGTGGTCTGGAGCAAAAAATCTGGTTTACCCAGGACAATTATTAAAGAACATTGGGACTATTTAAGAAGTTATGGAGGGGCCAGGTGGCTTGGGAGCGATATTTCAAATGGGCTGGGGCCGATTTTGACGTAACCATTTGAGTATTTTGGCTAGAGCGGCTTTGGGCGACACGGGTTTACCGGCGCTTTTAAAGATGCCGCCGGCCGCGCAGGCATGACCGCCGCCGATTTTCTGTCTTTCGACGATGTCTTTGACATTGGCCGAGCCTGGTAAAGATCTTAAAGAGATATAATAATTGCCCATAAATTCGGGATGAAGAACAAACCCCCAGCCATAGCCCTTAACCGAACGGGCATAGGCGCCAAGATAAATGTCTGACGCCTGATGAATTTCTTCGAGTGTATAGGTATTATTGTCAAGATGGGAACGGTCGAGAGTGGTGTATATAAATGGGGGCCAGTTGGGGACAGTAATAAACCTGGTATTTTGAATGTAAAGTGAAATCAGGGAAAAGATATTTTTTGGATAGGGCCGGTATTTTGACTGGAAAAGCTGGATGTTAATGTCGCCAACTTCAATTAATTTTTTGGCAACGAGGAGCGTTTTTGAAGAGCTTTTGGCAAGATAACTAAAATTACCGGTATCACCAAGAATGCCTAGCATTAAAGTTTCTGCCAGATGGCGGTCTATTTTGGTATTTGACTTAAAGAGGTGATAAATAATTTCAGCGGTTGATAAATAAACGGGGGCAATAAGCGACAGGGAAAAATTGTCGGGGGTGAAGGGAGGGTGGTGGTCGATGCAGATGGTGTTTTTAATTGTTTTTAGATATTCTGGGTCTTTTGAAAAGCGGGTAAAGTTATTGCCATCAAGCAGAATTAAAAGGTCGTTTTGCCTGACTTTGGTGGCTATGTCGGCAACAAAGTTTATTTTTTGGAAATTGTTGAAATAGATATAGGTTTCAACCGGTGATCCGGAATAGATAATTTTTATTTTCTTTTGGGGGTATTTGGACTTTAAGATTTGATAAACCGAAAGGACGGAGGAAATTGAGTCGTCGTCGGGATGGTGATGAGAAGTGATAACAATGGAGCGGGACTTTTGACAGAGATCAAAAAAATGCTTGACGAATTTGGCAGAAGGGACGGAAAAGACCATTTTGGGTATTATAACAAGGCAATGGAGGTAATGATCGCAAATTATTAATGCTGTTTTATCCTTGTGGACGCTTTAGAACAGGCAACTTTTAATTGTGATTGGTCGCGTATTTCACAAGGGTCTTGCATAGATAAGAGGCTGTTAATCAGCTAAACTTACCTAAATGCAGG
>CAZIHS010000023.1:0-12212 GCA_964538765.1 uncultured Gammaproteobacteria bacterium
GCACAGCTTGAATTAGAGTAAACCGGCTGCGTAAGCTGCCGGTATTTCATCAATCCCTATAAGGGTGTTGCTTATACTAGCCCAAAGTTTTATCCAAGTGGTTGTTTTTTCTTAGCAGGTGTCTTTTTTTTATTCCGTTAAATATCAATTTTCCAGATTTTGTCGTAAATATAGAGTGATATGTTTTTAGAAACTCGTCAAGAATATCGCTCCTTTTGGTTTCTATTTCAAAGAATTCACCTTGGATTAACGTTTCCAGTTTGTCGGATTCACGGGCAACTTTGGATTCTAGCGTGTTTAAACTTTTGAATTCTTCAAATAATTTTAGATAGTAGTTTCCAACCTTACGGTCAAATATTTTAACAATATCTGTTTTTGCTTGGTTTTCAAGTTTGTCCTTTTCATTATATTTTCCACTACTTGGGGTTACATCAGGAATTATCGACATCACCCAGTCGTGAACCAGCAGCAATTCAATAACTTTTAGGTGGTTTGCCCCTTCTTCCATAGCTAATCTCCAGCCAATACTCATTGCTCCATAAATGTGTTCTGAAATTGTGTCTGCATTAATATCTCTATCTTTCCATCCTTGACGTTTTATTAGCTTGAGTTTTCTGATCAATTGATAGAAGCCAACAAAGTTTTTCATTGTTTCCTATTTTACAATAGGGTTAGTGGCGGGTAGTTTCTTGAACTAAGCACCGGTTCAATATGATTTGAATATATGTTTTGAAGAAATCCTTGTGTGACTTGCGGGTGATTTGGGAGATTGTTGATTGAGCCAGGTTTGGGAAAAAACTGATAAAAAATTAGCCCAACATAAAGCTTTAGAGAACGTGTTTTTTGGTATAAATGGATAAAAATTGAGTGAAGCGAAGGAGAAGTAAATATGTCAAGAGATGGCAAACAGACAAGAAAAACGGGAGGGGGTTAAAAATCAAGCGATAGTGAGTCGGGGTAAAAGTTCGGGGAAGCCAGACAATTCGAGCTGTTCTTTCCAACGATATAGTTCGGCTCTCATGTTTTCTGGATTGTGGTTTGTGCCAGAGGAACAGTTGGGGGTGAGATGTAAAAATAATATCAGGTGGCGGTGATGCCGTTTACTTGGAATCTAGGGATGGGCATTTGCCAATAAACAATGTGCCGAGAGGGGGAGTTGGACCCCCATCCCTTGCGGGACACGGCCCTGAACCGTGCGTGTCTACCAATTTCACCATCTCGGCGGTAAATATTAATTATATACGGTACTATTTTAGCATCAGGAAGCAGTGCTGATGTCTGGGGGTTATTTGCATTTGTTTGCCAAGTAAGTCGTTTTGAGAGTTGGAGAGATTGTTATTTTTCAGAAAAAAGGAGCCAATTTCAGTTCGGTTGGGTCGATGGAGCGGTGGTGATGGTGGCGCTTGGAGTGGCCGGCGGGGATGGAAGGACAAGTTTGGTGGCCTCGAGACGTTTTAATACGGTCCAATCGATGCCTTTATAGGAAAGAAATGAACTGTAGGCCAAAAGGAGAATTAGCAGGATTAGAAGCAGCCAGCCGATTGTGTCTATTTCATCATTTGGTAACATTTTCTTTGGATACAGTATAAACGGTTGGATAAGACAAGAAAATGGCTGGAGATTCTTCAAGAAGATAGCGCTGAAAATCAAGATAAATCTCTTTTCTTTTTCCGATATCGGTTTGGCGGCGGCCTTCTTCAAGAAGTTTATCGAGCCGGGAATTATTAATTTTGGTGAGGTTAGTTTTTTGGGTTGAGTGCCAAAAAAGATATTGATCGGGGTCAGTGGTGATCAAACCATAGGCTAATATGGCGTCAAAGTCGGAATCATCAAACGCAGAAACGACTTTTGATTCAACCTCGACCCCAAGAGTTTTGGTCCAGCTTTTAGCTATTTGTTCGGCTTGAGCCAAAAGGGAAGGGTCGACCACAGAAAGTTTAATTTTGGCCAGTTTTTCTTTGTCGAGAAGTTCTTGGGCGCGGTCTGGATTAAAATTGTAAGTTTTAATGCTTGGGTTGTAGGCCCAGCTGGTGGGAGAAATTGGTCCTAAACATCTTTGGCCGGGTTCTGGCGTTTTGGGGGTGGCGTAGGCGAGGGCCTGGCGAAGCGGCTTTGAGCTGATTTTTGATGTGTTGAGAAAGACGGCCAGGTAGCGCCGGTCAGTTTCAATTTTTTGATCTATTGCCAATTTGGGCCATTTTTTAAATTCGGGAGGAAGTTTGTATGTTTTAATGACGTTTACTTCTCCAAGTTTAAAGGCGGTGATCAGATCGTTCTCGTTGTTGTAAAAACGGTAGGTGATGTCGTCTTTGTTGTCCAAGCTTTCCAGCTTGATTGTTTTTAAAAAGCTGTCCTGGAGAATGAGGCTTTTGACTTTGTATGGGCCAAGGCCGATGAGTTGAAAGTAGTAGAGAGGACTGCTTAGTGAGGAAAGCAGGGGGGCAAAAGTTTCCTTGAGTTTGACCTGAAGTGTCAAACGGTCAATAGGTGTGGTTTCGACATTATTGATTGACAGTTTGATGTCGGCGGCAGAAAGTTGTTTGCCATTATGCCAGTAGAGGTTTGGTTTTAGTTTGAACGTGTAGATCAGGTTGTCGGCTGATGTTTGGTAGCTGTCGACAATGGGCGAAGTAATAATCTTATGGTTACTTTCAACAGTAGTCAGTCCGTAACTTATTAGTTTTCCAATTTCAACAGGGAGTTTGTTGGGGCTATTTAGGCCAGAATAACCGATAATGAGATCGGGATGGTTGATCTGACGGTATATTTTTAATATTTGAACCCGGTAAAGATAGCCACAGCTTCCAGCAAGTGTTCCAAAAATAATAAAAAGATAATACTTAAGGAGGAAGTGTTGAAAATATTCTAGGCGAAAACGGAGACGGTTTGACACTATTTAAATTATAGCCTGAATCAGCGAAGAGATAATAAAGAGAGCGGCAATAACAATGGTGAAGGTGAACACCGCTTTTTCCCAGCCGCGTTTTTCAAAATTTTGGGTTGACAACAGGTTGCTTCTGGACTCACTTTCGGTGCTGTTTTGGAGAAGAATAAGAGCGGTTAATAAAACCGAAAGTATGATTTGAATTAGGGGAATAATAGTTTTCATTTGTTTTTGAGCATCAGCCTAAAGAAATAAAAGATAAAGCTGACAGCTAAAGAGGAAATGTACACGGAAACAAAGCCGTTGTAGTGGAAAGGCGGCAGGGAAAAACCCTGCCAGGTCAGACCGGTGAAATTAACATCTTTAAGGCTAAAGTCAGCTAAAAGAAAAAGACCTAAATATAGACCAAGAGTGTTGATAAGACTGCGGAAAAGGCCGAGGGTGATGAGGTTTATGGGAAGCAGTAGAAGTTTGACAACAGGTTTTAAAAATATTTCAAATATTGCCAGAATGAAAGCAACTTTAATTGGAGTGGCGACGGGTTCCTGGAAAATAAAATTTTGGGTCAGCAGATTGGCGGTGAAAAGCGAGAAGGTGAAAATCAGGGTATAGCGGATAATTTTTCTCATTTTTGGTGTTTAAGGCTGACGATGATTATTATACCGCCAAGAGAAAGAATGGTGATGGAAAGGCCAATGGCAAGTGAAAGAGCAAGAAAGTGATCGGGGTTTTTGAGTTTTAATGTGATTGTTTCCGGGGAATTCTGATAGGTGGCGATGAGGGTTATAAACCGATTTTGGGGCAATATTGCCCGGATAAGCGAAAGCTTGGGCAGGTTGAGACTTTGGGTTGAATAGGGCGGCAGGGTGTCGACAGTTTTGGAATAGTTTATTTGGGGAATTGAGAGTGATATGAGATGAAGCGAGTTTTTGTTTGGTTGGGAAAAAGACAGGGTATTGTGGCTGTAGCCCGGGTACAGTTTGAAAGAGGGCGGCTGGTAGGTTGGGTTGAAGCTTGATGAGGAAAAGACTACTTCGACTGTTTTTTGCGATGGGTCGGTTTTATAGGCGCCAGGCGGGGGCGGATATTGGGCATCGACGCCATGAATCACAAAAGTGAAATGGTTGAAGTCAAGATCATTAAAATAATCGATGCCGCTGGTGGTTTGGGCCCAGGTTGGGTCGATGCTGATCCACTGTTGACGGTTTTGGTCGTAATACTGGGGCCAGGCGTGCAGAACATCGGCCTGCTGGTTTAGCGGCTTTACTTTGGGGTTGTTGGAATAGGCAAAGCCTTCTACTTCCCGGGCGGGAATTCCTTTCAGGCGGGCCAGGGTTACAAAAAGATCGGTGAATTCGGTGCAGACAGATTGGCCGGGGTTGTTGATTGCATATAGAGCCCCTTGTCTTTTGGGGTTGTTTACTTTCGAATAGTCATATTGCAGGGTTGAGGTAACGTAGTTGTAGATAGATCGGCTGTCGGAAAGAGTGGTGGCGATTTGATTGATAGAGGGGTTGGATGTCGGCCAAAACTGACTATTCTCCTGGGTTAGGACAGTATAATTGGGAGAGGTAGTTTTGAAGTTTGGATCAAGTGAGTGGATTTTGACAGTTCCGGCTACTTCGATATTTATGGGGGCGTTGGGTTTTAGCTTGTAGCTGGCCAGCCAGTTACCGTCGGGATCAACGGATATATCCTGGGGTTTAGGGTCAATTTTACTATAAACAATTTGCTGGTTTTGGGTGTCGGGGGGAATGGCAATTTTGGTGGTAACGGTGAGGTTTTTACTATTCTGGAGATGATATTTAAGATTGAAGTCGAAAAGCTGGTGGTTTCCAAAGATAAGCAGAATCTTTTTGTTTTTGTCAGAGTTGGCAATGGTGATTTGTTGAAAATTTGACAGAGGTTGAACGTTTAGATTTTTCAGGGAGGAAAACGACAGTTGGCCAAACGAATTTGGAATGAGGAGCTTGGTGGTTAGGCTGGTTTGGTCGTCCTGGGGATGTTTTGGCACCACAACTTCCCAAGTATTGCCTTTTTGAGTGGCCATATTCTCAATTTGATAGTTAATTTGAAATTTTGTGACCTGGTTTTTGCCAACTGCCGGGTGGTTAAACTTGACGACGATGGTAGTTTTTTCTGAATCGGATTTAAAGCTGTCAATGATGTTGCCAACCTGATCGTGGCCGGTAATGTTTTTAATGTTTTGGCCCGATAGTTCAAATTGAAAGTTCTGGGCGTAGATTTGCGAATAGTTGTTGGTAAGCTCGATTTGGTGGCTGGCGGTTGCCTGGCCGGTGTTTTTTAGGGTATAGGTGATGGTTTGGTTGAGAATAAAATCGCCTGCTGCCAGAGTTTGGCCAGGAAAGAGTGAAACGGCAAAAAAAATTAGTAACAGGGACAACATGGTTTAGTTTACAACTAATTGACTTCGGGTATTATTCGTGTATATTTATTTTATGGCCAGAGTGGTATATAAAAGGCAAAGACAAATTTTAGATTATATCTCCAATAGTATCGATAAATATGGTTACGCGCCAACGCTGACCGAGATTGCCCGTCATTTGGGTTTGTCTTCTTTGGCGACGGTACATGAACACCTGGAAAATTTGGAGAAGAAAGGTTTTATCAGGCGTTATAGCGGGGCTTTGAGAGGAATTGAGCTTTTGGATTTGCAAGGTAAAAAAGGAAATTTGGTTGAATTACCGATAATGGGTTATATCGCCTGCGGGGTTCCGATTGAGCCCTATACCGATCCAAACGCAACTTTGATGGTTAACACCCACCTGGTGGATTCTTCCTCGACTTCTTATGTTCTTCAGGCAAAAGGTGACTCAATGGTTGAAGACGGAATTTTAAACGGAGACTATGTGGTGGTTAAACAACAAAATCAGGCCAGTAATGGTGATATTGTGGTGGCAGTGCTGGACAATGGTTTTGTAACCTTGAAGAGGTACTACAAAGAGGCGGGGCGGGTCAGGCTTCAACCAGCCAATTCAACATTGTCGCCTATGTTTGTGACCAAAGTGGAAATAAGAGGAAAGGTGGTGGCGGTTATAAGACAGTTTAATTAAACACGGGGTGTTGTACATCATTGCCACGCCGATTGGAAATAGCAAAGACGTCACGCTGAGGGCAATTGAGCTTTTTGAAAAAATAGACGTGCTGTTGTGTGAGGATACGAGGGTAACCGGCAATTTGCTGGTCAAGCTGGATATAAAACATAAGCCGAAACTGGTTTCTTTTTATGATGAGGTGGAAGAAAAAAAGATAAAAGAGGTGGTTGAATGGTTGAAAAATGGTCTAGAGGTTGGGCTGGTGTCGGACGCCGGCACCCCCCTTTTGTCAGATCCCGGATGGCTGTTGGTTAGAAAATGTCAGGAGCTGGGGCTGAAATATACGGCCCTGCCAGGTCCGTGTTCAGTGGTGAACGCGGCTGTTTTGTCTGGCTTGCCGGTTGGGAGGTGGTTGTATTTGGGTTTTTTACCTAAAAAAAGTGGCGAAAGAATAAGATTGTTAAAAAAATATGTTGGAGTTGATGACACAAAGATTGTTTTTGAGTCGCCGCGACGGATTGTCAGGTTGATAGCGGAAATTAAAGAGGTTTTTGGCGATAAGGTGGAAATCAGGGTGGTGAAAGAAATGACAAAGAAATTTGAGTCGGTGGAAATAAATGAGGCCGGGGACTACAGGGGTGAAGCGGTGATAGTGTTCAGGTAATTTTTTTTGTTGAAAAAAGTTTGTTTTCAGCCCAGTGGATAATTTCGCGGGTGTGGGAAATGGTATCGGGTGAAACTGAAATGCTGGAAATCCCCCACTTGACCAGTTTTTCAACCAGGTCAGAGTGATTGCTGGGAGCCTGGCCACAAATTGAAGAGGTTAGGCCCAACTTGGTTGCTTTTTTTATGGCCCGTTTTATCATCCATAGTACTGCCGGATTGAGTTCGTCAAAATATTGAGCCACTTCCTGGTTGTCGCGATCAAGACCAAGAGTGAGCATAGTCAGATCGTTACTGCCGATAGAGATGCCGTCAATGCCGATAGAGGCGAATTGTTCCAGGAGAATGACATTGCTGGGAATTTCAACCATCAGGTAAAGTTTAAAGCTTGGACTGCGGATCAGGCCGGTGTCAGTGATTATTTTTTTTACTTTAAGGAGCTCGTCTACGGTTCTGACAAAGGGAATCATGAGATGAAGGTTTTTTAGGCCATATTTATGGCGGACAATTTTTATGGCTTCCAGCTCGAGCTGGAAGACGTCGGGAGAGGAGAGATAGCGGCTGGCGCCGCGAAAACCCAGCATCGGGTTTGGTTCTATTGGTTCGTACAATTTCCCCCATTTGAGATGGCGGTATTCATTGGTTTTAAAATCGTTGGCCCGGTAAATAACCGGTCGAGGGTTAAAAGGACGGCAAAATTTTAAAATGTTTTGAGCTAAAGTATGAATATATTTTTGGGAATGGCCGTTGGCAATTGCTTTTTTGGGATGAAGGCCAATGTTGGCGACGATGAATTCGGCCCGAAGAAGGCCGATGCCGTCAACATCTTTGGCGGCAATTGAGGCGGCAATTTCGGGTTCAGCCAGATTGACGTACAGCTTGGTAGCGGTTTTGTAGGTGGCGGTGGAATTGACGGGGCGAGGTAAGTTTTGACCGTTGCCGGTTAGGTCTCCCAGCCAAACTTCTCCTGTTTTTCCGTTGAGAGTAACTATCTGATTATTTTTCAAAACTTTGGTGGCGGTGCGGGCGCCGACGACGCAAGGGACTCCAAGTTCCCGGGAGATAATGGCGGCGTGTGATGTTTGACCGCCCTGGTCGGTGATGATGCCGGCAACTCTTTTCATGGCTGGCACGAAATCGGGGGTGGTCATGCTGGTGACCATGATTGAGCCGGGGCGGGCCATTTCAAGGTGACTAGCCGAGCTGACGATGCTGACCGGGCCTGATATGACCCCGGGGCTGGCACCATCGCCTTTAAGTACAGTTGGAACGGGTGTGGAAAAAATCGAATCTGAATTGTCTTTTTTAATGGAAAGGGTAGTTATTGGACGGGTTTGAACAATATACAGTTGGTTTTTTGAGTCAATTGCAAACTCAATATCTTGAGGCTGATGATAGTGGTTTTGAAGTTTTTGGGCGATTTTGGCGATTTTTAAAAGAGTGTCGGAGTTTAATTTTCTTAGATTCTGGCGGGATTTCGGGGTGCTAATTTTTTTAGTTTCATGCTGGCTTCTAACCAACTCGATAGTTTGAGCGCTGACAGTGGCAGATTCAATTTGCCAGCTGGTTTTGTTGATGAGGTACTGATCGGGGGTGACGACTCCCTGAACAATGTATTCGCCCAAACCCCAAACTGCCTCGATAATCATTTGATTTTTATTTTGACTGACCGGATTAACAGAAAAGACAATCCCCGATATTTTTGAGTCGATTAATTTTTGAACCGGAACGGCAATGCCGATTTTGAAATGATCGAAATTTTGCTTGTGTCGATAAAAAATTGCCCGGGGGGTAAACAGGCTGGCCCAACAGTCGCGGACACGGTTGACAACGTTTGATTCACCAATCACATTTAAAAACGTTTCCTGCTGGCCGGCAAAGGAAGCCGATGGTAAGTCTTCAGCGGTGGCCGAGGAACGGACGGCAACCGGAATGTTGGCCAAACCTAAAAATCCGGAAAGTTTTTTGTAGGCCTTCATAATTTCATCGGCAATGGCCGGTGGAATTGAGGCTTTTCGTATTTCAGTTTTTATTTTGTTTGAAGCTGAATTTAGCTCTTCGGGGTTATCAACGTTTACCGAATCCAGAATGGTTTTTATTTTTTGGGGGAGATGGTTTGACTTTAAGAAGTTAAAATAGGCGTTTGAGGTGACAACAAAACCGTTGGGGACGGGAATCCCCAGGTGGTACATTTCGCCCAGGTTGGCTCCTTTGCCTCCGGCCAGAGCAATGTCGTCGTGGCTGATTTGATTTAGCCAAAGAATGGAGTCGGTTTTGAGGTTCATGTAATCATGATAAACCTTTTGGGGGTCCTGGGGCTAGTGGGAATTCTAATATTATGGGATAATTGGGTAAAAAAAAGGAAAATTAGCAGACGGAGGCAGAGAGTGCTAATAGGCCTAAATACGGTAATAATACCTATCTGATGAGTATAATTGGCACTAAAAATCCCTGGTTATCTATATCAATATGTAACTTAGTACATTTTAAGATAACAGGCTGTTTTATAGGCCTAGTCTATTAAGGTCAGAATTATATGTTTTAGGGCGAGTTCCTGGGGAGAGTTAAGATTGCCTGATTTGTATTGATATTCCAGATCGATAAGCCTAAGATAGGCTGAACGCAGATTTTCCTCGGTGAAAATGTTTTTTGAAAAGAGATTTCTGAGGTGTCTTTTTAATAAAAAATAAAAAAGATCGTAGAGGTCCTGATTGAGGACCTGGTCAAATAGTTTTATGAAAGTGGTTTTTTGGTGGGGGCGAATCGCGTTTAGGCAACTAAAAATTATGTTGGGGGTTGGAAAGTGGCTTACTTTGGCGTTTGGGAACCGGCTGGTTTGGGCGGAAGTGAGTTTTTTGTTTTGCCAAATGGCAAGGTGGCAATCTGGATTTTGGGTGATAAGGCTGATAATTTTCTCCTGGGATTTGGGATGGAGTGAAAAAAAGTTGTCGATGCAGATAATTTTGTGGGGAGATATGAAGGATTGAGTGAGAACAAAGTTGGAAAGCAAGGTGAGGTCGACTGTTTTGTCGTCTATTTTTAGAAAGTCGTGGTTGGTTTGAAGCTTTAAAAAATTTGAGAAGGCTTGTCGGCTTTTTTTTTGGTCATCGCCGTGAAAAATAGTGATCATCTGAAAGTGATTTAAAGAGTACCAGTTTAAAATTAAGCTATTCCTTAACTTGATATATATTTTAAACTATTTGAAACTATATTCTGAGGCTTAACCATTGTTTCTGTAACTACACTTTCTGAAAGAGCCAAACAATAACCCGATAAAATGAGTCAAAGTACGAAACGAATATCTTAATTTATCTTTATTTTTCCCTGGTTGCCCCTACCTTCTCTTGACAATGTTTTTCTAATTATTGGATAGAGCTGGCTTTTGATGGATTGCCACGTTTGTTCAATTGTAAGCGTTCCGTTGGGGTCATTAATTTGGATAATTTTTGTATTTGGGCTAATTTGTCTTATAAATTCAATCGCATCTGAATAGCCCCGAACACATCTTTCCCAGAACAACATTTTCTCACGATCGAATTTGTCGGGATTATCAGCCTTTGATCTGCGAAGTGAGGGGATAATGCCTACATTTAGGTGTACAAAAACATCGGGATGCGTGCTGTTTACTACTTCTCGATTAGCTTCCCAGACCTTTTTTATCCCCAGCTCTCTTCCGCCGCCTTGATAGGCAAAATTGGATAGATAGCCTCGATCAGATATTATTAAGCCTCCTCGTTCAAGTACAGGAATAACCACCTCGGGGATGGTTATGGCTCTTGATTGTACAAGCAGGAGCATTTCTTCCTCTGCCGTCATTTGTTCGTGCTTGATGCGTTGCCTTAACTTGTCGGCCTCTGGATTTCCGCCTGGCTCGTATGTAAAAACAATCTCTATTCCTGGAAAGTCGAGAGGTAGATTTTGCTTCAGTATTTCAATTTGAGTGCCTTTTCCACAACCGGAAATGCCGTCAAATACTACATAAAGACCTGGCTTATTGTTCGCATTTGCCATTATTTGAATTTATATTTCAAGCTAACTTGATGATTTTTTTTAAAGTTGTTAAAGGAAACTGCCTTTTCCCACTTTGGGATGATGTTTTGATCAAAAATGTGCCCAATAATTTTCTCTTCGAAAACATCGCCATTTTGGGTGGGCATAATAACTTGGCCATTGGAGCCAACAAAAAAGTAGCAAGCGTTGCGGTCTTCCATTCGGGAGACGACAACTTTAAAGTTGGACGAAAACTTATTTTCTAGATCTTTGACGGCAGATTCAAACTTGTCCTGCGGGATTTCCAGAGCTTGTCTGTTTTTAGTGGCATTTGTGTTTTGGGGGATGAATTGGTATATTTTCCAGATATCGATAGTGTACCGGCAAAGCAGGGAACCGATTTTGGGAAGAAGAAGGTAATTGTCTTGGGTGACAACGGTGGCTACCCTAATAATCGGGCGATTTTTTGACGTGGAGAAATGGTTGAGGATGTCTAAAACACGCTTAAAATTTCCGGGGACGCGGTATCTTTGAGATTCGTCGGGAAAATCGATGGTTAAGCCAATACCTTTAAAATTGTTGATGATAGTGTCTTTATATATTTCAAAAAAATCACCATCGGTGTCCATGAATATTTCAAAATGGTATTTTTTGAGCAGGTCAACAATGTTGGGAAAATCTTTTCTAAAGGTAGGTTCACCGCCGGTGAGGGCGACAACCTTGACTCCATTTTTAGAAAACAAAGCCAGCATTTTATCAATTGTGGCTAAATCCAGGTGGGGGATATCGCAATTGGGGCCGTAACAATATGGGCAGGAATTGTTGCATTTTGAAGTGACTCTCCAGGTCACTACAGGGGGGAATTTTTGCGGTATACTTTGGTTTATTTTTGACATATAATATTGATGGTTAAATATATTAATGCCGGTAGACAGTTTAATGTTGACAATTAAAATTATTGTTTTGGACAACTATTTGACATGAAAGATCTGATTGATGTGCTACCGCCAAATCATTTTGGGACTTTAATGGACAAAACATTGGGCTACTTAAAGACAGGAGAGTCGGTGTGTGTGTATGGAATGCCGGGATGCGGACTAAAGCATTTTTTAAGAATGGCCAGGAAAATGCTGAATGATTCCGGTGGGTTTGAAACTGTGTTTTTTTGAATGTCAGGCCTATCCGACGGGTTTTATTGAGGTGGTGAAAAATAAGCTTTTGGAATATGCCGGTAGCGATGATTTGTTCCGGTGGTTTGCCGGGAATGTAAAGTTTCGATTTTTGGTGATCTTGAGCCATGTGGAGTTTTTGGTGTCATCAGGACAAAACGATGTGTTGGGTTTTCTTCTAAGTCTTCGAAACTTGAATCCCCGGGCCCTGGTGTTGCTTTCGAGCGCAAATTATACGATTTTGACCTGTAAGGAGAGTTATTATTCAGCAGGAGGGGTGTTGTTTGGAAGTGTTTTGGCGGCTCCAATTTTTGACTATGAAGGGGTGCAAAGAATTTTGACAACCAACCGGGTTCATTTTGGGTTTAATTACGAGAAGGAAGATTTTAAAAAAATGAGTTAAGGGACATTTCGTGGAGGTAAAAGTAGTAGTTTAGCCCGTTATTTTCC
>CAZIHS010000024.1:0-11282 GCA_964538765.1 uncultured Gammaproteobacteria bacterium
ACAATCCAGTTACAAATTAAACAACTTGGTGCACTTCAAGTCCGAATGTAGCCATTATTACCTATTCCCGCCTTTCCCAATTCTGCCAGTAAATCCCACCAGCACCAAATACCACCCTACCACCACAAGCCAATTAAACCTTATATAAATCTCACCAAAATAGAAACTTTCCACCACCAGCTTAATATATTCGACCAACGGGAAAATTATAATCCCAACCTGTCCCCAAAAACTAGCCAATATCCCCAAAATTGTTACCAGTGGCACCATCGGCATCACCAATACCGTCACCACCGGCCCCCAAATCGCAATTTTTCCAACAGCCATCGTCAAAAGCGGCCAAACCCACAAACTGATCCAAAATGATTTAATCAGCTCTCTTCCCCTCCACCCCCTCCCCTCCACCCACCCGCTGCTAACCACCCCCACATAAGCCGCCAGGCTCATCCACCAGCTTAAGGTCGTCAACATCCGCCAATCAATCAGGGCCACCAAAATGACCACAACCACCACCGCCCTTTTAACTTCAAACTTTCGTCCCCATATCTGGGCCAAATAATATATGGTCGCCAGCCCCATCGCCCTAACCACCGGCCCCTGCCACCCCACCACCATCCCATACCACCAGCCAACCGCCAGTCCCCAAACTATCGTTTTCTTTCGTCCCCACCACCAGGCCAAACCATTAACAATTCCCCCCACCACCATCATCACGTTGGCCCCGCTCACCACCGCAATATGCCACACCCCTGCCCTTTTCATCGCCGCCACCAGTCTTCCTTCCATCATCCTTTTCTCTCCCCACACCATTGCCGCCACCATTCCTGCCTCATTTTCTGGCAATCTCACCGAGAGATTACGAATAAAGCTAATTTTATCCACTCCTTTCAACAACACCGCCATCAACATCCCCCAGGCAACCACATAAGTAATCAAAACCAATTGTTTTTGCCCCACCACGTTTGATACTAACAAAGCTTAACTACCTCTACCCACAGACGCAACATAGCCATCCACTAAAATTCTTATTTCAGAGGTCGTAGACGGCAACCTATAATCTTCAGGAAGTGTGCAACACCTAACATGGAGAAACCCGTTTCCGTTTCCCCTATCCGCAAACATCCTTTCTAATTCAACTGTTTTACCACCCGACCGGTCACGTAGAGGACAATTTGTCACCCCACACCTCCCCTTAGGGGTTTGAAGCGCTTCCCAACCCATTCTCGGACAATAAAAAGTTCCAGCCCCATTCCAGCGAGGAAAAATACTTCTTAGTCTATCTAACATCCCCACTATTGTACCGCCAACTAGTCACTTTTATATTCCCGCCTTATCTTTAATTTTCAACCACATTTTTTCCCCAACCCCTTCCACCAGTTTTAACTCCCCAATATTCTTAAATCCACCTATCTTTTGCCTATACTCAAGAATTCGTTCCGCCAACACCGGCCCCACTCCCGGCAACTTCTCCAGTTCCTCTTTGGTGGCAGAATTTAAATTTATTATTTCACTTTTCACCCCCAACACTCCCCCAACCCCCAACCTGCCCCCACCTCCTTTTACCGGTATGTATATCTTCATTCCGTCTGTCACTTTTCCGGCCCGGTTAACGTTCGCCTCCACCCACTCCCTGTCTGCCTCCAGTGCCAACCCGCCCGCTTTCGCCAGCATTTCCACCACTCTCTCACCGTCCAAGGCCTCATACACCCCAGGTTTTACCACCGCTCCCGCCACATCTACCATAATCTTTCTAGCCACCACCTCGGTTGGAGCTGCCATTTCCACCACCTCTTTCTTCCTCTCTTTTTTCAGCCCCATCCCCAACCCGATTACTATCAATCCCACCCCCACCACCATCACCCCATCCATCAGTCCAAATTTTCCTGCCGACTCTCTCAAAAAATTTTTCATTCTGATTTAAATTTACTATAAAACGTTCTTTCGCTATACTTTTATATGCCCGTCCTTCTCTCCATCCTCCTTTTTTCCCTCACCACCATCCTCCCGTTCCTTTTTTCCCTAAGCAATTCCACCCAACTTACCCCCCAAATCATCGCCGCCATAGCTCTACCCTCCCTTTACTTTCTCAAAAAAGACCGTCTCTCGTTTCTTTTTCTCATTTCAACCATTGTTAACCTGGCGGTTTATACCAGCGGCGGTCTTTCCTCACCCCTCTTCTTTCTGCATTACTTTTTTCTCTTTGTTCTGGCCTTCAAAAAAGACCCCCTTTCCACCCTCGGCTATTCCCTCGTTCTCATTATCCTTCTATCCCAAAGTCTCAATGGCACCTCCTCGCTGTTAAGCCTGATTTCACTTGCCCTAATAAGCCCGCTGGCCTGGACTATTTCACAAAACCAAACAAAAACTTCCACTCTCGAAACCGACTTTCTCTACTGGCACCAGCTTAAATTCAAAACCGGTATCACCACCATCATCGACGCCGCCGACCAGCTTATAAGCAAATCCACCCCACCGCCCAAATCTACCGCTCAACTCATAAAAAAATCAGCCACCTCTCTTCTCCACTCCTCACAACAATTAACTAAAGAAATCGACGACTAAGCATGCCTAAGCTTCAAAGCCTTATCCTGCTTCTACTCTTTCCTTTGTTGTCCTTTCCCAAACCCGCTTTTGCCCAGCATTTCACTTCTACCAACTACACCATCGATTGGGGTAATTTCAACATGACCAGCGGCCAAAAAACCTCTACCAGCTACTCCCTCACCGACACCGTTGGCCAAAACGCCCCGGGGCTTTCAACCAACTCCACTCTCAAAGTTAAAGCCGGTTTTCAATATATTTACGACACCTTTAATCAACTCTCCTTCGCCATCAATCTTCTCACCATAAACCTTGGTAGTTTAGTCGCCGGGGTTGGTTCTACCGGTTCAAACACTCTCACTCTGACCACCCCTTCAGGCCGTGGCTATCAAATAATCGCCAGCCAAAATCACCCTCTTCAAAACCTCACCGGTCAAACCATAGCCGACACTCTCTGCGACTCCGGCCTCTGCTCTGAATCCTCATCTGGTCTTTGGACCAACCCCGGCACTTACGGCTTTGGACTCAACACCGTTGGACTCAACGACAGCGGTGTTGCCACTGGTGTCGGCACTTCGGATTATTTTTTAACCGCCAACCACTACCGGCAGTTTGCCGACCAAAGTTTGGGCGAACTTCCCCAAATTATTATGTCTGAAAGCTCGCCGGTCAAAAACCGCTCCGCTACTGTCACCTACAAAGCCAACATTTCCGCCATTCAGCCCGCCGGTAATTTCCAAAACGCCATCACCTTTACTCTGGTTCCAATTTACTAAATGGTCTCTCTCACCCTTTATCCCGCCCAAATCGAGCTTACCTCAAAACCGGGCTCAACCACTGTCACCGCCTTCACTGCCACCAACAATTCCGACACCACCCTGTTTCTCACCCCTTCTGTCTCAGCCTGGCAACCACTGGGAAATCAAGGTCAGGTCAGTTATCTCGACCAAACCCCGGCTGGCTTCGAATTTACTCTCAGCAACTCTGACCGTCAACTTAACCAACCTTTTTCTCTGGCGGCAGGTCAGTCTCAACAACTCGTTTTAAAGATCCGCCCCAATTCCAATTATTCAGGTGACCTGTATCTCACCTTTTTCGTAAACCAAACCCCCTCGCCTCAAATTACAGAAGACTTTACCGCCAACCAAAATACCATCCGTCTCGGCGCTCACCTTCTCCTTTCCTACTCCGCTTCAACCACCCCCGACCACCAACTTCAAGTTACCCGCTTTTTTGCCTCACCCAAAATAAAAGACATTTTTACTCCCGTCAACCTAAGCGCCACTATCTCCAACCCCTCTGCCTTTTACCAGCCGATTGACGGTCAAATCGAAATTAAAAAAAACAACCTTATTGTCGGCCAGCTTACCCTTTGGCCCGATAATGTCTTGAGCCAATCGGAACGTCTCGTCAGGTGCCTAAAAAATACCTCGGAAAAAACAACCACCCCCAGCCCCTGCTTCCTTCCCGCTCCGCTTTGGCCCGGCCGATACACCGCCGTTATACATTTAAACAACCCCTCCCCGCCTGTTGAATATTCATTTTATGTTTTACCAGTTTCTCCGGCTATCTTTTTACTTTTTTCTTTTCTTTTTCTATATGTATTTTACCTGTTGACACAACATCGTGACAAAGAGTAATCTCTTAATCATAAGGACACGCTAAATGAAAAAATCACTCAGTGCCATTACCATTTCCCTTTTTATTTTTTTTCTTCTGTTCATCTATCAAAGTCAAAAGTCCATCGAATCTGTTCCTCCCACCAGCGTTAAAGATATTCTCTCCTCCTCCCAGCTTTCGTTTTTTGGCCGCCTTGACGTTGGCAATACCGTCGCCAACTCTATCATCAAACTAATTGTCGGCAGCACCAGTCCTTCAAAAAGCACTACCAACCTTTTCGTCGGCGACACCATTGGCATTGGCACCACCGGCGCTGGCATCGGCCTCACCGGCCCGCTTACCATCTACACCATCCGCGACATCGGTAACACTGCCACTATTCAAATTAACACCGGCATTGGCCAAAGTAACACCTTTCCTGGCGCAGCCGTCGTTGCCACCCGGTCAGCCACCCACACTCTCTATTTCACTCCCAAAAATTCAATCACTGGCGGTGCTTGGCAATTTTTAATCAAAGCCTCTTCCAGAACAGGTGAAAACCACCAGGATGGCATCCCCGACCAGCAGGGTTTTGACCTTGGCCAGGATGTCGGCGCCACCTCCACCGGTCTTGGAACCCGTTTGAAAGTTGCTGATGTCAACTGTCCATTCGGCGCTTCCGCCTCGGTAGGTACCACTGCTGTTATCAGCTCCAACAGTTACCACATCGTCACCTGCACTCTCGGCGCCGGCGCCACCAACCCCATCGATGTTGGTGCTACCATGATTATTGGCCGCGCCCTTGCTTCCGGCAGTCAGCTAATCAACCCCAGCGCCAGCCTTTCCCACACCGAAGGTTCAGCCTCTTCCTCGGGTCCCGACATCTATACCTTCTTTGTTCGGCATCTCGACGCTGGCAGCGCCGTTATTGACGTCGACACCGCCACCGGCAAAATTGCTGTTATCGAATCGGTCAGAGTCACCGCCACAGTTGATCCCACCCTCACCTTTTCCATCGACAGCACCAACGTCGGCTCTGGTGCCACCATTTGCGGAAACGGTCTTGGCACCAATGCCGCCAACACCACCGCCACTTCAGTCGCTTTTGGCTCTCTAACCCTTGGTGCTTTCAACGACCTTGGTCAGCGGCTTTCTGCTGTCACCAACGCCGTCGGCGGTTATGTAGTTACTGTCTACGAAGACAAAGCCATGACCAACATCTCCTCAGGCACCACCATCGCCGACACCAACTGCGACGGCGGCTGTTCTGCCACCTCTTATGCCAATTGGAACACCGACAACACCCATTCAGAATGGGGTTATTCCATTGAAACCATCAGTGGCACCACCACCCCCTTCGTCTACACCACCGGAGTCGGTGCCACTTTCGCTGCCAAGGCCTTTGGCCTGGGCGCCGCCAACGCTCGAACAATTATGAGCACCAGTGTTGTTCCACAGGCCACCGAGCGGATTTACATGTGCTACCGTCTAACCGCCAGCACCACCCAAGAGGCTGGTAATTATGAAAGCAAATTGGTTTACACCGCCACTGCCACCTTTTAAAAAAATATGAATCAATCTATCCGACACCAAATCTTCACAGTTTTAGCTTTTGTTTTAGCGCTCACCACCACTAGCCCACCCGCTTCTCTTGCCCAAACCGCTTTTGGCCTTTCCGCTATCCCCCCCCGACTGGAGATTGAAGTTCAACCAGGTCAGGTAGTTACCAAAGAAATTAAAGTCAGAAACGAATCAAAGATAGACAAATACATTAATACCAGCGTCCGTGATTTTATCGTCACTGACACTCTTGGCACTCCCATCCAGCTGGAAGACGTCGACCAATCAGACAACCGCTGGGCCGCCAGCTCCTGGATTCAAGTTTCACCAACAAATCTCAAACTCCGCCCGGGTGAGACCCAAAATTTAATGCTTACAGTAATCACTCCTGACGACGCCACCCCCGGCGGCCACTACGCCATGGTTATCCACGCTCCCAACAACGAAACAGTTCTCAATGAAAGCGGGGCCTTGGTCCAAGCCAACGTGGGCACTCTTGTCTACCTTAATGTCCCCGGCGCTATCAAACAAAATGCCAAAATTAAATCATTCTCTGCCCCATCTTTTTCTGAATACGGCCCCATTAATTTTAATACCACCATCACCAACCTTTCCGACATTCACATTTCGCCCGCCTCCTCTATCCAGGTCACCAACCTCCTTGGTATCAAAACCGCCAGCATATATCTTCAACCAGGCAACATCTTCCCATACACCAGCCGAAACTTTACTGCCGCCCTCAACCGCAAATGGCTTCTTGGCCGTTACAAAGCCCAACTAAATTCCGCCTATGGCACCAATGGCAACCTTCTCACCTCAACCATCTTTTTCTGGGTCATTCCCTGGAAGCTGATTCTGGTCGGCCTAACCGTTATTTTGATTATCCTCGCGCTCTTTCTTATCAACCGGCCAGGGTCAAAAACTAACTTAAAACCTGGCAAAACACTTCCAAACAACAACCTTGCCCAACTCAAAAAGAAACTAAAAACCACCGCCTAGTGTGCCCAAAGTTTTAATTTTCACCTTTCTTTTCTATCTCATTTCCCCGTGTTCATCTTTGGCCACCACCCTCTCTCAATCGCGCCCGGTCACCGTCAGTGCCTCAATAGGCCAGCTCCAGGTCACTATCTACGGCTACACTGCTCCCCTCTCCCGGGTTGAGCTGGTCAGCCCCCGCGTTTTCGCCGTCACCTATTCCAACCAAGCCGGTTACTACAAATTTGATCGCGCTCTTCTCCCCAATCAAACCTCCGACCTCTGTCTCACTTCAATCGACGATTCCAACCTTAGAACCATTCCTACTTGCATCCCCCCTCCTGTTCACAACCTCACCAACATCGGGCCCATTCTACTCGCCCCCACCATTGCCCTGGATTCGAACCAGCTCAAACCTCATTCCACCACCACCGCCTCAGGACAAACAATTCCAAATTCAGAACTTCAAATCTATCTTTTCCAGGACAGTTCTTCCGCCCCCCTTTTTCCCCGCCAAATTTCTGCTCTATCTCTACCAAAATTTTCCATTCGTTCAAACAGTCAAGGCCACTACAACTTCACCCTGCCCACCAACTATTCATCCCTTTACCGGCTCTACTCTTCCAGTCTCTTGGGAGATCAAACTTCACCCAAGTCAAACACCCTCAGCTATTCTCTCCCTCCCGTTTGGTATCTATTTTGGCTCCAGCACCGCTGGCTAATTATTTCTCTCCCACTGTATTTGTTAACTCTTACGATATTTTTCTACCTCCTCTCGCTCAACCGCCGACCTCTCTCTCGTTACCTGCCCAGCAACCGCCTCTTCCTTCCGGCCCTGAAACCCTGATTTCTGCTATAAATATATATAAATGTCTCTAAAGTCACTTCTCTTCATAATTTTCTTTCTCATCGCTCTAATCTCATCTCTCACCCTCGTCTTTCGCACCACCGTTTTCTTTGGCCGGGCCTCATCCGGCTCAAACTTAACCAGCACCACCGTTTTTTCACCTTCCAACTCCTATCTATTTGCTTCTCCTCTTCAGGCAAAAGCCGATGGCCAGGAAACTATCCGGCTCACTGTTTTTCTTCTTGACTCCCGGGGTCTTGGTCTGGCCAATCAAAAGGTCGAAATAGTCCGTTCGCAAATCGTCAACGTCCTCGATATCCAACCAGTCACCGACGACACTGGTAAAGCTGTCTTCGACCTCTCCAGTCCCACACCAGGGCAATACCCCGTTTCAGCCATTTCCAACAACCAGGAAATCTCCCAAAAACTGAAAATTGTTTTCTACTAGCTAGTTTCTAAACGTCACCAACAAAGTCTTATCCATAGCTACCCCTCCAATCTCCGCTGTCAACCTTTTTTGCCCTTCAACCCCCGACCTGATCTCATACTTAATTTTTCCATCACTGTCACTCAACTCATTCACAACTCTGATTTCTTCAGCCCCAATCAAATTTGCTCTTCTTCCAACCACCCCCTTACCGCTCTCATCCAGTAAAAATATATTTACCACACAGTTATCTCTACCGTCCGCCTTGGCCAAAATTTTCTCACCCAGCAAATAGGAATTTTTTATCGAAATTTTTGTCGCCGGCGCCGCTTTTGTCATCGTCACCAAGGCTTTTGGAACCACCCAATTGGCCAAATAGTAGCCAACCCCGGCAAGACAAAATATTCCAACCACCATCAGCCAACTTCTCTTTTCCACTATCAAATTCTACCATAATCTTCTCTCTCGTCGCAGGATTTTAAAAAATCACCGTATCCGGCAACAAGTAGTCCACATTGCTAACCGAAAATATTCAAAATAAATCTGATAACTGCCAATATTTATTTCAAAACTAATCCGATATTACAATAAAAAAAATACCCTCAATCCCAACAACACCACCCGACAATTAATAAATACATCACAGCCACCAGGAACCCCAATCACAAATAATATTTATAGCTAAAAAAGTATTTCATCTGTATATTTCCAAAAAATTATCATTTACCTGCTCCAGCTAAAACATCACCTCGAATATTTTCTTTCATATCTTCATTCTAAAAATCAATAAATATTACTTTTTATACTTGAATATATCACATATTAATAAACCGCTTTTTCCCGCAGTAACAAAGTAATCATAGCCATTAAATATACTATTTATATATAGATTTAACTAGGCTCATTCATCGGGTTATTATTCAGTGAAAATTACCGAATTTGATTTTACGGTTATATATTACAACTTTGATACTATCACTTAGTATCATCAAACCAATCATTTGTGCTTCTTGACAGCCTTATTGTAGTAGTAGATAGTAAATTAAGTTATCAATTTAGTTAGATAAAAATGTATAAAAAACTTAAATTCCAAGCTGAATTTTTATCACCGAAGCCCCAGAACCAATTTTTTCTGGTCATAGAAAAGGTGTTTCCCTTTCTCGTTCTTGCCACTAGTTTTATTTGGTTATGGAGATAACCGATTATTTAGCTTCATTCCGACTTTGGCTTGAATCACATCACTACCGCACCAACACTATTCGAAACTATCTCTCCGACATTAACCTCTACCTTTCTTTCACCCAAGGCCAAGACCCCTTTTCACCTTCTTTGCTTGAAACCTATCTCCTCCAAATTTTCGGCCAAAAGAACTACCCTAGACGACTGGCAACCTTGCGTCTTTTCTGCCAATACGCCGTTGACCAAAACTTAGTCAGCCACAACCCTCTTAAGCATCTCCCTTCAGCCACCTCTCCTCAAAAGATATCACCTACTACTGATGACTTTGACAAAGTTATCAAAATATATCAAAAATACCTGTATCGCCACGGCAAAAGCTATCAAACTATACGTAGTTATATTAACGATCTCCGTCAGTATTATTCCTGGCTAAATAAATGAAACTTCTTTCAATTTTTAAGTCTGACCGTCTTGACACCTACCGTCAATACCTTCAATCGCTTGGTCTAACCGAATCATCTGTAAATCGAAAAATATCTTCTATCTCGTCATTTCGGCAATTCTTACTTACCTTTGAAATAAAGACCACCCCTCAAATCCAACCTCCCCCCCCCACTCCGCCTCCAACCCCCTCTCCTCCGGTCCGAAAACCATCATTCATTCGCTTCTTCACCCAACCACATTTTTACCTCCCGTTTCTAGCAAGCTTCGTTATATTCTCAGCCCTTTCATTCGGTCTATATTCCCAGTTTATAAATCAAGCCAAAAAAGAGCTTGCCTATTCAACCACAGCAAATCTCACAGTTCCTGGAAGAATCCTCTCTTTCCAGGGCCGACTTACCGATTCTGTTGGCAACCCCATAACCACTTCAACCCCAATTGTATTCAAACTTTGGGACGACCCCACAGTTGGAGTTGGAAATTCCCTATATACCTCCAGCACCGGAAATTCCCAAACAGTTACTCCCGATTCTAACGGAATATTCTCTGTTGTAATTGGTAAAACCCATGGTTCAGGCATACCTTCGGGTGTGTTTTCCGAAAACGCCAATGTATACCTTGAAATCACCGCCGCCGCCGAAACGATGTCACCCCGGCAACAAATTGCCACCGTCGGTTATGCCTTAAATTCAGAAACACTCCAAGGTCTATCTATCGGAGCTTCAGGAGTAGGCTACAAAAACACTGTTCTGGTTGTCGATAATTCTGGCGACATCACTCTTGGCGAAACCTCACCCTCCATCATATCTTCGTCTGGAACATTCGGCATAGAAGGTCAATCAATGCTTATAAAAGCTACCGACGGTTCTGGTGGTAACATCGAAGTCAACCCCGACGCCGCCGGTGTTATCAAATTTACCACCGAAGGAGCCGGATCTACCGCAATTGGCGGCTTCATCGATGCCACCAACGCCAACCTTTCTGCAGGTAATCTTTTCAACGCCGCCATCAACAATGATAACCGGGGCTACAACTTCCTAAGCTTCAGTAACTATAATGTCGGTAGCACCACCTCTTCTGTTCGGTTTTCAATAGGCGCATCCGGCAACCTTTTTCTCTCAGGCAACGCCGACATTGGTGGCACTCTCACCCTCTCGGCTTCTACTGTTGTTGGCTCCGGTACCACTGCTCTCTTCATTGATCCCTCAACCAACATTGTCAGCCGTCGGGCCTTGGGTGCTCTGGCTTTTCAGGACAATGCCGGTGCCATCACTGTCATCAACGGTCTTCAAACCATTGGTAATGCTTCCACTCTTGGTCTTGGTGGTACTCTCACCCAGGACACTGCTATCGGGACTTCTTCCTTTGGTCTTAACTTTGTCGGTCTTAATAACAATACCCAGGCTCTCTACATTGGTACCGGTGGTTATGTCGGCATTGGGACGACAGCGCCAGGAGTGAAGTTGCAAATTGACGATACTATTCCAACATTGAGATTTAATGCGACTGCGGCGAATGGTGGGGCAGGGTCAATACAGTTTTACAATCAAGGGACTCAACAGTGGAATTGGACAACCTTAGCTAATTCCAATGACTTTGCAATGTATAACAACGGTGGCTCTGGTGCGGGTTACAATTTGGTCATTCAAAAAAGCAGCGGCAACATCGGCATTGGGACGACTTCTCCCTCCCAGGCTCTTGATCTTATCGGCT
>CAZIHS010000025.1:0-10337 GCA_964538765.1 uncultured Gammaproteobacteria bacterium
GAACTTCCTCCACCGGCTTACGCCGGTAGTTTCAAGTTAGGTCTTATGAAAACAAATTAAAAAGATACTTTCGAAGACTGGTAAACAGAAGTGAACAGGAAGTGGAAGACCTGACTGAAGAAACGTTAATTAGGGCGTATGAAAATATCAATGGCTTTGAGAGAGGAAAAAAATTTTCAAGCTGGATATATCGGATCGGGCATAATTTGGCAGTAGATTTGATGAGAAAAAAACAACCCCTTAGTCTTGATCGCCTGGAAAACTACGAGGACTGGTGGGAGGACGACACAATATTGTTTGAGGAATTGGAAATTCAAAGGGAAAACCGAGCGCTTGTAAACCGCGGACTCTTCAAGATTGAGCCCAAATACAGGGAGGTGCTGGAACTATATTTTTATGAAGAAAAAAGCTATGAAGAAATCGCCGACGTTTTAAGAACAACAAAAAGTAATGTGGGAGTAATGATAAAAAGAGGTAAGGAAAAGTTGAAAAAAGTGCTAGAGGTTGGACTGGAGGTAAACTAAATTATGAATAAAATGACCGGAGTGGAAAAAAGGGTAATGCAAAATATTGAAAGTAACAGGCTGAAAATGAAACCGCGGTGGTGGTTTTGGGGTAAAAAAACCGGACAAAGACTGACTCTGGCTGGACTGGTAGCGTTGGCGGGGTTAGGAGCGGCCGGGTTGATATTTTTATTAGAGATTAGCGGTCTTTTAGAAATGGTCGAGTATGGTGATTTGGGGTGGAAAACAATATTTGAAAGTCTCCCCTATTTGGTGATGGGAGGGATACTGCTTGTAATGTTGCTGGCAGTGTTTTTGTTTGGTAAATTGGGAGAGAACTATAAAAAAAACTGGTGGATTAAGGTGGGCCTGGTGGCGGCAATGATACTGGTGGCGACATTGCTGGCAAGAGGAACGAGGGATTGGTGGGAAATAAGGCTGATGTTACCGTTTATTTGAGGCTAATTTGAAAAAAAGCTTAGAACTCTTTCTCGATGGCGGAAAAATCGGCATCAAAATCGGGATCGGACTGGTTGAGCTCGTTTAAAAGTTGTTGATCGACAGGAGAGGAGAGAGTGGGAACCAGCGAAGGTGAGGGAGCGGCAGACGAAGCCGGGGTGGGATATGGACTGGGAGAAAGGGAGGGTGACTGGTTTTTGGCAGTGCAACCAAAAAATAGAACCGCCGACAAAATGACGGTGGCAAAAAGATAAGTGTTCCTGGTCATAGACAAAATTATGGTATCAGATACAGGTTACTTTTTGGGCGCAGAAACGATGGCCTTTAGAGTGTCAACTAAAATTTGGCGAAGATCCTTTAGGTCGTCCTGACAAACCTTGGCAGCATCCTTTAGTTCTTTCAATACGGTTTGGGGCTGATCGGTGGAGGTGAGCTTTTGAGCGACAGCTTCAAACTTGGCCAAGTCGGCCTGGTATGATGAGGTGGAATACTTGGCAAGAGATGCTTTGGCGAGAGTGAGATCGTAGTTGGCCTCTTTTACCTTAATCCGTTCCTCGATTTTGGCTTTTGACTTCTCGATAGATTGGAAGCGGAGAGTTATTTCTTTTCTTATTCGGTTTAGGGTGAATTCAACCCGTTTCTTTTTGAGTTCGTCCCAAAGTGTTTTTCTTTGCTGACTGATAGTGGCTTTAATTTCCTGACGGTCGTTTTTTAGTTCCTGAAGATCGTCTTTAATTTCCCGGCGAAGCTGACGACGGTCGTCTTTAGCTTCCTGACGAAGCTCCTTTAGTTCTTTGTTTGGCGGCCAAGGGAGAGAAGAAGTGGGACTGGGGCTTTGGGCATAAATAGCCGAAGGAAGAAGATTGGATAATAAAAGAAAAAGAGAGATGGCGGATATTTTTTTCATATTTGTTAATGTTAATACGAACCGGGACAGTTTTTATTACAAAGGAAGTGGAATATTTTTATTTTTTTGACATTTTGGGCAAAAAAAGGTACTGCGACCACCAAGATTAAAGCGGACAATGGGAGTGCGGCAGACCAGGCAGGGCTCCCCTGCCCGCTGGTAAACACGAAAATAAAATTGATTTTGGCCAAAGGAGCCATCGGGCAAAAGATATTTCTTGTCTTTGGTGGTGGAACCGCCTTGAGAGATAGAGAAGTTGATGACATTGAGGATGGCCCGGTATAGTTTTGACGTTTGCGACAAGGACAGGGTGTTGGCGGGGACAGAAGGATGGATTTTGGCCAAAAAGAGCGAGTCGGAGGCATAAATGTTGCCTATTCCAGAAAATTTAGTTTGGTCGAGAAGAGTTATTTTTATCGGCCGGGAGGTGGTGCGAAGCTGGCGACGAAAATTGGCGAGAGTAAAACTTGGGGCGAGGATGTCGGGGCCAAGGTGACGGTGATGATCGGAATGGGCAGAAACTGATAGAAGTTTGACCCAACCAAACTTGCGCTGATCGTTGAAAAAAAGAGTGTAGTTTTTAAAACTAAAAATGATCCGAGTGGATTTGTTGGGTAGATCGGAAGAGTACATATCTTTGGTGGGGTGACCCAAGGCAAGGCGGGGTAATTTTGCCGGAGAAGACGGAGCAAGGATGAGCTGGCCTGTCATTTTTAGATGAAAAAGTAAGATGAGGCCACTGTTTAGGTGGACAGAAAGCTGTTTACCGTGACGGGAAAAGAGAATAATTTTTTGGCCAATGATGATGGTTGGGTCACCAACAAAAGACTTGGAGTTTAGAATCTGACAGGAGATGATGGTTTGATCAAGAAGGCGGTTTTCAAGAAACAGCCTGATTATTTCAACTTCGGGAAGCTCGGGCATAGGGTTTTTGGTGGATTATTATAGCTCAAAGCAGGTCATCTAGACTTAGGACCGAGATGAATTTGTTTTTCGCCAAATGGTTTAGAGCAACAGACATATCATCCAGACCATAGACAATTTCAGTGAATGAATTTAAAAAGGCCTGGGTTTGATTTACGTAGCCAATAATGAGAATTAGGTCGGAAATGTGAATACTGCCGGAAAAAACCAGTGAGGTTTGAAAAAAGAGGAAAATAAAATAGAAAACAACGGCGGTGTTTTGAAGCAAAAACCATTCGACAAAAGTCCAGTTGGTCAGCCGACTGAAATGACGGCTGTAGGTTGACTGCTCTAGATCTACGTCGTTGCTGTCCTGAAGCTTGGCGTAGTAACTTTCGGTTTTGGTATTTTGGAAGTCCTGGAGTTCTTTGTAGCGCTGGCTGGTGTAGTAATTGACAAAAGAATAAACAATGATGTAGCTGACAATTAGAACAAAAGAACGAAAATCGATTAGGAAAAGAGCAACCGGAATGAAGAGAACAGAAACCAGACTGTCGATGCCCGGCTGTTTGAATGAGGAAACCGCTTTTGAAGTGGCGTCGGCAAAATTTCTAATAGCTTGGATGCTGGCGTGGCGATCCTCTTTTGATTCCGGTTTAAAGTCGATCAAAAAAAAGTTGTGAATATCGAAAGACAGGCTGCTTATAAGGCTGTTTAGCCTGGTGGTGGAACGCAGACGAAGAAAGTTGTCGAGAAGACGGACGGCAAGAATGAGCAGAAGATAAACAACCAAAGTGTGGTAACTGACCCTTTGCTCAATCAGCTTGATAAGGTGGGAGAACTGGTAAATAGTAATCAGGGGTAAAACCGCAGAAACAAAACGGACAAAAAGCCAAAATACAAACTCCCCTTTTTGACTGGAAACGTTAAGAATAAAAACGATTGATTTGAGGGTTTTGGATGTCAATAATTTAGTATAAGGTAAAATATGGATATGGAGAAAGGGATTTATGACACCATTATTGTTGGAAGCGGACCGGCGGGGTTGACGGCGGCGATTTACAACGTTAGGGCTGACTTAAAAACAGTGGTGATCGGCGGCAACCAGCCAGGGGGACAGTTGACGATAACCACTTACGTGGATAATTACCCTGGTTTTCCCAATGGAATAGGGGGGGTGAAGCTGATGATGGATATGATGGCTCAGGTAAAAAACCTAGGAGTAGAAATTAAAAACGGGATGGTGAAAGGGATAGTCAAAGACCCGGTCGGGGGAGTTTTTAGGGTGGAGATGGACGACGGAAATATGTTGAATACGAGGGCGGTGATTGTGGCAACCGGCGCAAGAGCAAAATGGCTGGGACTGCCAAAAGAAAAAGAATTGATTGGTAAAGGGGTGTCGGGGTGTGCCACTTGTGACGGGATGTTTTTTAGAGGTAAGGTGGTGGCGGTGGTGGGCGGCGGGGATACGGCGTGTGAGGATGCGGTTTTTTTGGCAAAATTTGCCAGCAGGGTACTAATGATTCACAGAAGGGATAGTTTTAGAGCCAGCCCGATTGAGCAAAAAAAAGTGTTTGAGAATAAAAAAATAGAGATCGTGTGGGATAGTGTGGTTGAAGAAATTAATTGTGGCATTCCGCTTGGCAGTGAGGTAAAACTGGAAAATATAATAATAAAAAATAATAAGAGCGGAGAAATAAAAGTGGTGGAGGTGGACGGTTTGTTTGTGGCAGTAGGAAATGATCCGGCGACCGGGTTTTTAAAAGGAGTGGTGGAATTGACGGCAGACGGTCACTTGGTGGTTGGAAATAACAGGGATTTTCCGACAATGACAACCACGGAGGGGATATTTGCGGCCGGAGATTGTGCTGATGAGATTTATAGACAGGCGATTGTGGCGGCAGGAGAAGGGTGCAAGGCCGGATTGGATGCAGAAAGGTGGCTGAAATATAGGTAGCGGATGTTGGGTTTGTGTTTAGAATTATGGAGTATTTTTGAGCCCGGTAGAGTCCTCGGGCAACATTTGTATTATCATGCCTTAATAAAATTTTGGGGGGTCAAGCCAGCGTTTGGTTAGTTAAATGGCTTAATGGTAATTTTGAGATGTTTTTCCAGCCAATATTTGATCAATTAATTTAAGCCTTCAATTGAGTTTTAATTTGGACGGAGTTGGCCGATACCCCCTGAACCAGACCAGTTGGTAAATATGCTTTGATTTGTTTAAAGAGAACCGGCCTTTATGGAGGGGGTGTTAGAATATTGGCTATTGGCGTAGTTTACGATAAACAATATTCTTTGTTGCCCAGTTTGTAAAAGCTCTCTTATAAAACAAAAAAGTGGTTTTGTTTGTACAAAATGCAAACGAATATTTCCCATTGTCGATGATGTTCACGACTTCTTAGTTCCGGAAAGCCTATCTTCCCAAGATAAGCTTACCGGTAATTTTTTTGAAAAAATTTTTAAACTCTTTACCCCCGAAGATCGAGAAGGCTCGCTTGATTCAATTTCCCTGTTAAAGCTCTTTGGACTTAAACCGAAAGATTTTCAAGGAAAAAAGATATTAGATGCAGGAACGGGTTTTGGCCGGATTGTGAAAGAAGTCTGTAAATATAATCCTGAATGCGTCGTGGGTTTAGATATCGCAATGGATTCTCTAAAAACCGCTAAAGATTTTGTCAACAGCGATAGTGCTGTATTTATTCGCGCTGATTTGAACAATGTTCCGTTTCCTCCAGAAACATTTGACTGGGTGATTTCGATTGGTGTGATACACCATATCTCAAATTTTGATAAGTCACTTTGTAATCTTGTTTCACTGTGTAAACCTAATGGCAAGATTCTTGTCGCCGTTCTCGGTCGAGAGGGGTTGATACCATTCACACGATGGTTCTTTAGGATCTTTACTCTTAAAGTACCGTTCTCGAAAGCAGAAAAAGGGTTAAGGTATTTCCCGATTTCTTCTTCTTGGAAATATGTTATAAGTGATACACTATGGGCGCCGATTTACCACCAAAGGAGTTTTAGACAGATGGAAAATTTACTAAGGTTGTGTGGGGCAAAGACAATAAAACAACTTGACATTTATAGGAGTAGTGGACATTTGTGGAAGTTTCTCCAAGGAGAGGGCTTTCTGCATTTGTTAGCGACTAAGAAAAGGAGTGGACGCCATAAATAGGCAGATTTGTGGTGGCCGGAAGCTCGGCCGCGAGTTCTAAATGGAAACGCACCGCCCGAAGTAAAATTCAAAAGGTGTCAAGTGCCATTAGGGCGGATAGTTTGTTGTAGAGTCTGGCTGGAAAGCTAGCAATAGATGACCCACTTGAACAGGAATATCTCCGTGCTGATCTAGCGTGGGATTTTTGTCGTAAAGATGGGGAGTCTGATTTTATGGACCGGCACCCAACGACTGAAGCAATGCGACGAATGAGAGGCCCTCTCGGTTGGTTGGGGAAAGCCGTAGCTAAACTTGCCGCGCCGACAAACAGGCAACTACTTTACTCGATAAGAAAAGGAAACGCCTTCTTGGGGAAGACACGGACCTTACTCGTGTGGCGAGTGCAATTGATCGAGCGTCCAATTTTCTCTCGGGTCAGATAGTTGACGGTAGAGAAAAGAAACGGGGAGCGGAAGAGGTGGTGGAAAGATCAACCTTTGCTATAGAAAGATTTAGATTGGAAATTCAAAGGGCCAGGGAAGGGTAGGTTAAGCCCACATCCTTATTATGCCAACTCCTGCACCATCCGCCGCTGAACTTTCCTGGCCGACTGGCTGGCACTTGACTTTGACTCGTCATAGGGCCATTATAGTGATGGTATTCTCTACAGTTTTGTAGAGGATACGCAAACATCAATGAAAACCCAGCACCTGACGTCACTACTAACCAATCCTAGCAAGCTTTTTCACACTAACGATCTGGCTGTTCTCTGGCAATGTTCGAACCGGAAAACACTTCATAACACGATATGGCGCTACGTCAACGGCGGCGTTCTCTTCCCGATTCATAAGGGGCTGTATTCGACCGTTCCGCTAGATCAACTCGATCCGCTGGCGTTGGGAGTGGCATATCTTCATCGCTTCGCCTATGTTTCTACCGAAACGGTTCTTGCCCGGGCGGGAGTGATTGCCCAGGAGATGGACACAATCACCCTGGTGGCCGACGTTTCTTTGCGCTTTGTTGTCGCAGGCAGACAATACCTGTCTCGGCATTTAAGGCCAACATCGCTCCATTGCTCGGCGGGGATTTCCCAGCAAGACGGGTATCTGATAGCCTCACCGGAGCGGGCGACCGCCGACCTTCTCTACTTTAATCCTCATTACTATTTTGATGATCCTAACCGCCTCAACTGGAGCCAAGTTCCCCGTATCCAAGCCGAGGCTGGCTACAAATGATTCCCACTAACCGGCGTACTGCCATTCACAAGCTTTATTTACTCCGATTGCTCACAACCATTGTTGATCATCCGACACTGGCTTTAGAACTCTACTTTAAAGGCGGAACCGCCGCGGCTATGCAAGGATTTCTTGATCGTTTTTCGGTCGATTTGGATTTTGATCTAGCACCGGGTGGCAACGCCTCGGATACGCGCCAGCATCTGGTTGAGATATTTGATCAGTTGTCTTTGCCTGTCGATCGAGCCAGTACCACTAGCCTTTTTTTCTCGGTTAAGTATCCCGCGCCCACTAACGCCCGAAACACCATCCATATCTCCGTTTTTGAATCGGTAGTCAAGGCCAACATTTACCAACCCCAATATTTACCAGAGATTAATCGGATGGTTACTTGTCAAACACTAGAAACCATGGTCGCCAACAAGCTGGTGACTCCCCTTGACCGCTGGCAAAAACATGAAGCCATAGCCGGTCGGGACTTTTATGACATCCACCATTTCCTTTCCTTGGGATACGGTTATGAGGCCGGAGTGATAACTGAGCGTTCGAGCCTGACCGTAAAGGAGTTTTTCGGACAACTGGCTAAGTTCGTCGACAAAAACGTTACTCAGGACATTATCAATCAAGACCTCAATACTCTGCTCCCCTTCGACAAGTTCTCGATTCTTCGCACCCGGCTTAAAGACGAATTACTGACTCTCCTAATAGATGAATATGCCCGGTTATAGCGCCAAATCCTGCACCATCCGTCTTTGTACCTTCTTGGCCAACCCAAGATATATCTGGGTTGTCTCAAGCGACTCATGACCAAGCATTTCCTGAACCGACTTTAAATCCCCGCCCTTGGCCAGGTAGTGGGTGGCCATCGTATGGCGCAAAGTGTGAACCGAGGCTCCCCTGATGCAGGCTCTGTCCAAATACTTGACCACCAGGTAACGCACCGCCCTGGGACTCATCTTCTTACCAAATTTTGATATAAACACGGCGCCTGTGGGTATTGTCGCCACCTCCCGCTAACCGCCTCTCCCTAAGCCAGGCCGACAATGCTTCGCAGACCTTCCAGTTTAAAGGTAGAAGCGCCTCCTTGCCCCGCTTGCGCCGGATGCGGATAAACCCCACATTTTCCGGATCCCTGGTGATTCGCTTAGGCAACTCCAAATCATCCAGCGCCAAGCCAACCAACTCCGATAGACGCAGACCGGTTTGGAGAAAGACTTCAAGAATAGCGCGATCCCGAACTGAAGCGGTTTGGGCCAAAACGCTTTGGTACTCGTCTTCGGTAAGAAAGCGTCTCTCCTTCTGGGGAACGGCAGGGGGAATCAACTGCTCGCTGACGTCCTTGCGAATATGGCCGGCCTGATTCAGGAAGCCCAAAAAGGTCTTGATGGTGTAGCTCTTACGATTGCGCGAAGCCGGCGATAACCCTCGCCGGTCAAGCTCGGCCAGATAGGCTTGCAGATCGCGTAGACCGATCACCGACCAGGTGGCCACCTTTTTCTTTTCTAAGAACTCGACCAGGTCTTTAATATCGCTCTGATACTCCTCTCTTGTTCGGCTGGAGTAGTTACGGGCGGCCATGTAGACGTTTTTAAAGTCCTCAAGCCCATCGGTGAGGTTGGTGGACATGGTCGGTATGAGCGGCAGGGTGGTTTGGTTCATGCCGACAGTCTAGCATCGGTTTTGGAGAAGGCCGTTTTGGGGAAGTTATAGAAGGGGTTGGCGGAAGTCCTATAGTGTTGGAAAAAGATCGTCCTTGACAGGGCCGGGCATTTTAATATACTGTTTTCTATATGGGTAAAAACACTGAACCAACCCTCAAAATCATTAAAACTAGAACCCAAACGGCGAGTTTTGGCGACATAGAGTTTGCGATGGAAGGTGATAACCGTAGTTTGCACTTTGGCAACCAGGCCGGAGGACTAGCTAATACGGACATTCTTTACACTGACCAACGAATATATAGTGAGGAAGGTCCACTTCGTATCCGAGAATTTAAAGCCACATTCCCTGAATACAGCAGGGAGGCGATGGGTTATGTCGACAACCCGACATCAGCCTATCGAGTAACATGGCGAGACGCACAAAGAGTAGGTCAGGCTGACCCAAAAAGTCCCGATCGTCCACACAGGAACACGTGGATAAGAGTGGTCAGACTTAGCCAGGTTCTGAGAGAAGATGGGCAACCGGCGATATCGGAGGAAGTGGTGGCTGATACCCAGCAGGGATACATGGCATTGGGAGAGACCGACGAGGCCCGTAATTTGGCAATGGTCTCGGCAAGTGAAGCCATCTTTAACGCTCTTCTTATGCTTGAGGACGTGGGTCACCAGTTTAAAGAAGGGACAAGAAGCTTTAGCGACGAGGACCAAATTGACGGATGGCAGAGACCCCCAAATGATGCCAAATTATTAGCCGCGGCTATGGTGAAGAACACACAAGCCATCTACTGGTCAAGCCCATCCCCCGACGGAAAAGAAATAATATATGGGGGAATGATCTAGTAAAGCCACTCCGTGAAGTTGTCCGGCAGAATTCGTTACCTGAACAGGTACGGATATAGCTTTTTGGCAAGGTCGGCACCCTCAACCTTCAGCCTTTCCATAATTCCTGTATCTTCAACTCGGGACGGAGCTTTACTGGTCTGGGAAGACACTCTCATTGTGCCAAGAATCCTATCCCCATCTATTACTGTAAAATCCACGGTGTTGTGGAACTTCCCTATCACCCCAAGCCCGTCTCTGATCGTGGTGGTTAGCAAAACGATCAATTAGTTCACCGCTAGCCATCGCGAGAGTTGTCGACTGTAAATCATAGAGATCCACCCTCATATTCCCCCTCAATCCTTCTTCGTCCTCCGGCTTGTCCGGTTTTCTTTGCCCATCACGACAATCATGACAGATACCAATGGCTTTTAAAAATTCGAGGGGCATACTTAGTATTTTTCGGTATTGTAACATACCCCAAACGAAGGGGTATTCATCTGGAAACTCTCGTTTTGGGAAGGTTATTAATGACTCCGGGAAGACTTTTGATCCCCTGTATAGTGTCGGGGACATTGGCGTCACTCCCAAAAACTGGACCAAGACCAACAGCAACGATACTAACGTTCTCCAGACCTGGTCTTGTCAAGTGCCCTTTTTTCGGACACTCATTCTATGAGTGAAGTAACCGGAATT
>CAZIHS010000026.1:0-10178 GCA_964538765.1 uncultured Gammaproteobacteria bacterium
CACACTTCGCAAGCACCTCGCACTGGCCGCTCGCTTCGCTCGCGATGCCTGCTCGGTGTTGCTTCGTGTTCGCTCGGTGGCTTCGTTTGAGCTTGTGGTAACTCTAAAAAGCGGATTGTGCCAAACTAACGAATGGCACAAGCAAGTCATATTGCGCTTGCCCCAACCCTCCCATGCGCGCGCAAGAGAACTCCCTATTCTGTTCAAACCTCAATTTCCGAGTCCAAAAGCTGTTCTAACTCGTCGCTTACTTCGGATTTTATCTCTTCAATCTTCCTGTATTTTTTTGCCATTTGTTTTTGCGCTTCTAAATCAAATTCGCCATCTTTAGTTATTGGCACAGCTATAGTTATGTTTTTTACATCGTTAATTCTCAAATTGTTGTTACCACTGTAGCCCAATTTAGAAATTTCTTTTTCAACATAGCTGAGCATTACTTGTAAAAAATTACTATCTAATTTTTCTTCGTATTCTTTTTTTAAGGTCAATTTTGCAATTCTTTGATTTAGATAAAATTTACCCTCCTGCTTCCATTCGGTAAGCTTAAAATACGATCCAGAAAGTGGCAGGAGATAATCTCCAGATGTAACCAAAAACTTGGTATCGATTTTTTCAGATTTCGGATAATAAACAAATCTGGGTCTTTTTTCAGATATGTTCTGAATTCTTATTATAGGAATGTCTGTGTTTTTAGCAGTAAAAAGACCTTTTTTGAAAGCAAAGCCTGAAACGATATCAAAAATCTCAGAAATTTTTACTTCTCTATGTAAATAGTCGTTTTCAATCTTCACATACAATTCTTTTATTCGAGTCTCAGAGTCTTCAATTTTATCTTTTGTTTCCTCAATAAAGTTTATTTTTTCTACTGCTTCTTTTTGCGCCTGTATATCAATCTCGCCGTTTTTATTAACAGGCATGGGAATACTTATATTCTCCAACATTGATGGATATACTTTAGTAAATTCATCCTCTCCCTTTTCACCACGGCGACCCTTGGCTAATTTCCTAAGTACTGGTTCCAACTTGTACTTAACATACTTCATATCTAAGTTTTCATTCTTTGGTTTCAGCAGACCTCTATCTGCATTTATAGAAAACTTACCAGATATAATCTTGATATATCCGGCAAAACCATTTGTAGCCCACGTTAGATAATCTCCATCAAAATCGAAAGTGTCGATGTATGTTAGAGGGGCATTATTTGAAGCTGAAAAAACGGGGAAGCTACCTTTATGAAGGTTCCCATATCTTTTGGTGTATTTAGATAAACCACGCTCAATCTCAAATAATTCCGTAATGGAAAAATCTTTATACGGTACTATTGTCTTTTTTTTTTCGGAAAGCTCTTTTATTTCTTCCTGGTAATCTTGTATTGAGGCAGCGACATCTTGGATTACAGACGCAAACTCTAGTAGGGATATCTTCTCTTTCTTTTCGACTATTCCCAAGCTTATTTTTTCATCTTCTGACCACCATCTATCCACCATCCAATGCTTTTCAAGCTCTTCCGTAAATTTACTTATTGGCTGAATCTTACATCGTTGATCAGTGTTCATTCTTTCAAATTCACTCTTGTTCCCTTTAAAGAATGAGTAGAGAGTAACTGCCTCATGCAGGTCGTTCTGTTCAATATCAAAACGATATATGTCCCTTGACTCACCAATTTCACTGACGAGATAAGTAAACACTGGCGACGTTTGAACTTTTTGCCTCGTTTCCTTTTTAGTAAGACAGAGAATATAAGTTTTCTTGTTCGTAGTAAAAAAGGTATTTAGAGGAAGTGAAATAAGACCGTCAATATAACATTCTTCCAAGATGCACTTTCTTAAATTTTTATCATTTTGTCGATTCAAAACTCCATCTGGTACAACAACAAATGCTTTTCCTCCTGGCTTTAGGGCACGCACTATCCACTCCATGAAAAGCCCCTCAACGCCCATAGCGTTGATTTTGTAGTAGTTAACTAAATCACCGTCCTTTTTTATCTCGTCTTTCAGATTTCCGCTACCGCTCGTTACATACGGCGGATTGGTAAGTATTAAGTCATACTCATTCTCTACAGGATCAGACAATGTACCAAGAATTGAATTTGTTTTGAGGGTAAAGCTGTCGTTAAATAATTTAGCAAATTTTTCAGTCAATCCCGAGTTTTCTTTAATCAAGTCCGAGAAATAAATAAGCATGTTGGCTTTTGCCAAAATAATCGTTTTCTGCTCGTCCTTATCAAATCCCTTGTCGAAGCCGTGAATGGTAATTTTCGGCTTGATGTCGGTTCTACTGATGTCATAATATTCGTCCAATTTAGTCACCAATGGTTCTAAAAGAAACTTCCCGACACCGCAAGCAGGGTCGCAGATTTTTACACCATCTTTAATCTCATCTTTTGCCATTTCAACAACAGAGCGTACTACTTTCAGTGGCGTAAAGAACTGACCCCAGTTTTTCTTACTGATACTTTCTTTCAAGAAACTCTCAAATAACTGACTCTTGAAATCATAATCAATATGCTCAAGTTTTCCGTACTTATTGAATTTTTCAAGAACGGTATGGAAAGTTGTGCTGTATCCTTTTACCGCTTTCTGGTCTTTACTTACAAAGATAGTTCCATTGATTATTGTAGTTTTATCTGTGGGGTTTTCAGGGAACAAATCCTTGATTTTCTTTCTTATTGTATCTGCGTAATGTTCCAAAACTTCATTTTCTGTATTTTGGTCGTACATCTCTATCAACGTGTAAAAGTTGTGCGTTCCTTTAAGAACACCGAGATCACTTAGATACTTAAAAATGAAAAGCTCAACAAAAGTATAGAGACAGTTTTCTGGAGTTGCTCCGCTAACAGACCAGATATCCTGCCAAATACTTTTTGCCAAATCAGTTGGATTTATCAACTGCCTTGGTTTAATGTTGTCATTTTGCTCGTTAATTGAGTCGTTTATCTTTTCGATAAGCTCCGCTATCTTCTCGGATTTTGGATCGAAAGGAGTTTTAATTTCATTCCCATCCCAGTCCTCGATTCGATTTTCGGTAAGAGCATTTACCCAAACAGTATCTTTAGTATCTGTAGCAATAAAAATTTTTGACCCCAACTTCTGTGCAACTTCTATCTCCTGTTTGATAGCTTTATTTTGTTGCTCCTTCGTTTTAAACTCGGAGGGCTTTTTGTATTCTATAACTGCAATGACATTTTTCTTCTGAACAATTAACCCATCAACTTTTTTACTCTCGACAGTACCATAGTTAACATTACGAACTATGCCGTACTCTTTAAGAGCTTTTACACTCGTGGCTCCGATATTATAAAAATCCCACTTGCCGATTTTTTCGGGATTTTTGACCAGATTTCGTTGTAGTAATTCTTCGCTCATAGATTTTTAGAAAAGATTATCCACTTTTACATTGAGAGCCTTGGCGATGAGACGAAGTGTATCTACCCGTGGATTTTTTGTAGCACCAGACTCTATCTTGGTAATTGTATTATAGGTAACACCTGCAAGTTTTGAAAGTTGATCCTGGGAAATTCCCCTTTGTTTGCGGTACTTCTTAATATTTCCTGATATGTTCATATGATAACGCTTTGGGGATAGTAAACATTTACTAGTATTTAGTGCAGTAGTATAATACTAGGGTGTTGTTACACCTATTATCATTTTATCACTTTCAAAAATCTTCCGATAGGGAGGCAGGTGTTAATAACTTTAAGCGGCGGCAGCAAAACCAAAAATTTCCTTCCTTTCAAATTTTCCGCTTCGCGGCGGGGGGTGTGGGGGGAGCCGCAAATAAAAATGATAGGAAATTTTTGGGTTTTGCCCCGCGCGAGCTTGTCGAGCGCGGCCGAGGCGCAAGTATCATTCGTCAAAATCCTGCGGATTTTGTCCGAAATACATTCGAACTTCGTCCAATACACACCGCCAAAATTGAAAATCGGAATTGGAAGCCGAAATGGGGTCGCGCCGCAGGCGCGACACAAACGCATTCCCGCCAAAAATTCCCAAATCCAAAAGGTTTTTCCACGCTCCGCGTGGCTCCTCGTTTGCAAATGCAAATCTATGAATAATCAAACCAAAAAGTTTTTCATCTATACTCGCAAGTCTACAGACGACAAAGACAGACAAGTCCGTAGTATTTCTGACCAGTTGAGTGAGTTAAAAGAATTAGCGCTGAAAGAACAACTAGAAGTGGTTGATGTCTTTGTCGAAAAGCAGACCGCCAAAATACCAGGTCGCCCTGTGTTTGGTGAAATGTTGGAGCGAATGGAAAAAGGCGAAGCGTCTGGTATTTTGGCGTGGCACCCCGATAGACTTGCGAGAAACTCGGTAGATGGAGGAAAAATCATCTACCTCGTTGATACTGGCGTAATTTCAGAAATGAAATTTCCAACTTTTTGGTTTGATCCGACACCGCAAGGAAAATTCATGCTTTCAATCGCTTTTTCCCAATCCAAGTATTATGTTGATAACTTGAGTGAGAATATAAAGCGTGGGAAGCGCAACAAAGTGAAAGACGGAATATGGCCTCAAATGTCGCCATTGGGCTACATAAACGAAAACGGCAAGATTGTACTTGATAGCGAGATTGCGCCCCTTATTAAGAAAACATTTGAGGCATATTCATCTGGGTCTTTCACTTTGCGACAGCTCCGTGACAAGTTTAACGAACTTGGATTGAAGCGAAAAAGCGGAAAGGAACTTGCGGTGTCGAATTATCAAAAACTTCTCAAAAATCCCATTTACACGGGCTTGATGTTGTATAACGGAGAGATTTTTGAGGGCAAGCACGAACCGATTATCACAAAGAAACTTTTTGATTCTGTTCAGGAAGTGATGATGAGAAAATCTAAACCGAAGTCGCGAGGTTTGAAACCATATTTGTATCGCGGATTTTTCCGTTGCGGAGAATGTGGCTGTTTCATTACCACCGAAACCCAAAAAGGTCATAACTATTTGAGATGTACCAAACGGAAAAATCCTTGCTCGCAAAAATATACTCGTGAAGAAATCATCACTTCCGAAATTCAAAAGGAAATCAAAAAAGTTTCTTTGCCAGACGATTGGGCTTCTTGGATGTTGGCAGAAAATCAAAAAGATAAATTGTTGGAAGCCCAATCGTCTACGCTTTTTGCGGATTCAACAAAAGCCGAAATTTCTCTTTTGGATTCCAAGATCGAGAAGCTGATGAATGCATATTTGGAGAACGCACTTTCACTAGAGGAATATCGGGACGCTAAAAGTGCGTTGGTCAATCAAAAACAGCTTCTCAAGGAGAAATTATCGGCTTTTGAGCAAAAAGCGAATAATCGGTTCGAACTTACCGAAAAGTTTTTGAAATACAATATAGAATTGGCAAACGAGGGAATAAATGAAGAAAAACTTCATTTATTCAAAAAAGTCGGTTCGAACTTTCAAATTAAGGATCGAACCGTCTTTTTTGAGCCACGCGGAGCGTGGAAAAACCTTTTGGATTTGGGAATTTTTGGCGGGAATGCGTTTGTGTCGCGCCTGCGGCGCGACCCCATTTCGGCTTCCAATTCCGATTTTCAATTTTGGCGGAGGGTGAGGGATTCGAACCCCCGAGGGATCACTCCCACTGGTTTTCAAAACCAGCGCCATAAACCGCTCGGCCAACCCTCCATCCACCTTCTAAAACCGGCGATTTATTCTACCATTTCTGCTAGAATAACTGCGTATCGCCCGGATAGCTCAGTTGGTAGAGCATCCCCTTGGTAAGGGGAAGGTCAAGGATTCAAGTTCCTTTCCGGGCTCCAGTCGTCCACCCCCTCCCCTTTTGTGTTATCATTAACCATCGATGAAGATATTGCTCATAGGCGATAAGATTCACACCACCGAAAAAATCAAGCTATTAGTTGATGAAAAGATAGGCAAAAAAATCGACAAACTTCTTTCTCACCTTTCCCCCGATCTCAAAATCGCCACCATCCGGATCGAAAAAATTAAATTAGGCCAGTTTAAAGTCAATTTTGACATGACCTTGCCCGGAAAAGAACACCTCTATTCCCAAACCACCCACCTCAAGCTCAAATCGGCCCTTATCGATCTCCAGCAACAGGTTGAAAAACAAATCAAAAAATATAAACAGTTCCAGGTCAATTACTCCCTTAGCTAATTTCTGCCTCCTGTCACCACCCCCAAAATATCTTTATAATCGCCTATGGTGTTTTTGGCTTTTCTATTCTTTTTTATATTTTCACATCCGGCATACGGGGAAACCCCACTTTTCTACCAACTTCTAAACACCTACTATCCCGAATCCTCCGCCACCAGGCTGATCATCTCCGCCCCTGCCCCAACCATTCCACCACCCGCCCAGTCAACTTCCCCAATCTCTGGCCAAGTTCTCGGACTATCTTCGTCCCCAACGCCAACCCTTCCCCCAATCGGTGGAGAAGGTCCCGTCTACACCATCGCCCTGCTGGGAGACTCCATGATCGACACTCTTGGCCAAAACTTCGAACCACTTCAAAAATCCCTGGCCAATTACTTTCCCTACGTCAAATTTAATCTTCTAAATTATGGATACGGTGCCAGCACCATCGACTTTGCCCTAAAACGCCTGTCCAACAACTACACCTATCTTGGCAAAAACATTCCTTCACTTCTGTCCCAAAACCCCGACATCATTGTTGTGGAATCTTTTGCCTACAACAATTACGGCAACACCCAGGCCGGCTTTGACCAATATCAAAAGAATCTCGACCAAATCATTGCCACCATCAAATCAACCTCTCCCAACACCAAAATCGTTATGGCCGCCACCATTTCCCCCAACTCGGCCATTTTTGCCAAAAACACCCAAAACCTCCACCTTTCCACCCTTGGCCGGCTTGAAAAAGTTTCGACCATTAAAATTTATCTTGACCGGTTTACCCAATACGCCACCTCAAACAAACTAATTTTGGCCGATGCCTACCACCCAAGCCTGTTTAACCAAGAAGGCCTGAAAGACTTTATAAGCACCGCCGACAACATCCACCCCTCACCTCTTGGCCAGCAACTCTTTTGCGACACCCTGGCCAAAACAATATCCAAATCAAACATCCTAAACTAAATATTTATCTTCCCTTGCTAATAAAGACCAAATTGCCTAAAATACCCCTATGTCTAAAACTAAAAAAACTCCTCGCATCCTAATTGCCCTGCTCTGTTCCGTTTGTAACGCCCAAAACTACCTCACCACCAAAAACAAAGTCAATACCCCCGACAAACTCAAATTTTTCAAGTATTGCTCCTGGTGTAAAAAAAGAACTGAACACAAAGAAAGCGCCAAGCTGAAATAGGCCATAAAAATGGCTCCCCAAAAACTCCACCCGTCACTGGTTCCTGCCCTGGAAAACATCTACATCTCCCCTCTTGAAACCTGTAATCTTGACTGCCATTTTTGCTACACCAAAAAAACACGCCAAGTTCTTTCAAACCTCCAAATTACCAGTTTCATCACCCGCTATTCAAAACACCTCAACCAAAAGCTTTCCTTAAAGTTAAAATCCATCACCTTCTGCGGCGGCGAGGTTTTTCTCCTGCCAAAATTCACCTCTCTCATCAACTCTCTCCACCGCCGCTCAATTTTCACCTCAATTATCACAAATGGCACCATCGACCGTCTGACCGAAATTACTAACCCCAATCTTTGCCAGCTGCTGGTATCTTTGGATGGCCCCGAAAATATTCACGACCAAAACCGCGGGTCAGGCAATTATCAAAAAAGCCTGAAATTTATTACCCACGCCCTCCACCTTGGCTTTCACCTCGAAATCATCTTTGTTGTAACTCCATCTTCTTATCCATTCATCAAATCTTTCCCTTCCATTTTGGCAAAAGACCTTTCCCTTGGCATTCCGCCGGCCATCAATTATGTTACGGTTAAAACCGCCCCCTTCACCACCCGCCACCCCCTCTCCCAAAAAAACCATCAAAATTCGCTCACAAATATACAAATAATAAACCTTAAACGTCACTTTCGCTCTCTTCCCCCAAAAAACTTCGGCTGTTTCCAGCTTTCACTCCAGTCAAACGGTCAAATCTATGGCTGCTGCGAATCCCCCCGGGCCATTGCCAATATCACCCAAACCATCCCTGCCATCATCTCCAGTTTTCAAGCCTCACTCGGCCCCTGCCATCACTGTTCTTTGTATTCTTCGGCCTGTTTTGGCTGTTGCACCCCCGATTTTCTCTGCGGCTACAAAAAAGAGCTTCGGCTTGAATCCTGTCAAAAAGTCGTTTCCCGGTTTATCTAACTCCTGGCCATAAACCATCATTGCCTATAGTACTTTACTATATTGATTAATACTCATATTATATGTATAATAAGCCATCTTTAAGAATCCTCCTCTTGACCCATGATCCACACCGGCATTATCCTAAACCCAGTGAGCCGTATTTTATTTTTTCATAAAAACCAGGCCAGGCTAATCATCTACCTCACCCTTTTCCTCCTTTTAACCATTCCACTGTCATTTTCAGCTCTCAACCAAAACACTCTCACCAACCGCTATGCCGTCACCCCCCAGGAACCTTCCCCCACCCCCTGCCCGGCTGTTACCTTAACTGCCATTAACCTAAGCGAACGTTGCGACTATTCGGGTTTCACCGCCTATAATCAAGTTCAATATTGGTGTTCCGACGGCTGGTCGGAACAGCTTCAAGACTGTCGCACCGAAATCGCCTGGCGCCAATACGCTCAAAACACCTGTCTGCAACGGCAACCAACTTGTGTGGTACCCTACCCCTCCAACATTTCTGGCCCACCCATTCCAACCATATCCAGCCGCGACCTTCAAACTCTCGAGTTCTACGACATCAATATCACCTCCCAGGCGCTAATCAAAACCAGTACCACTGCTGGTCCACTATACAACACCGCCACCGAGCTAAAAATTAACGGCGACAGAGTCAATGGTCTTTCCAATCTTTACGGATTTTTTCAAATGCCAAATCAATATGAAACCTCTCAGCCAATCTTTTTCACCGCCAACCCGACCGGCCAAATCCGCGAGTTCACCTCCCAAAATTTAAGCACCTTTGACTCAAACTGCATCGACCTTTTCGGTTCAAACAGCCCCTCCTCAACCGTTTTTAACTACATTGCCTCATTTTGTTACCGCAACACTTATCTAAGCGCCCACCAGGGTCAAACCGATTTCACCGCCTACATGCCAAACCCCTACGTCACTGCCAACTACTCCGGATCAAACCCCACCGTAATTCAAGCTCTAACTTCAGCTTTTGACAAAAGTCTAAACCCGCCCGGTTCAACCAACCCCAGCAACAACCGCGGCCACCGGGTTAACTATCTCACCTACGACCACACCAAATCCAACAGCTCTGACTTCTCCAGCCTTAAATATTATTTTCGAACCATCGACATTGACATGCCCGAACCAGACCGTCAACTTTGGTTATCCCACGCCATTCAAAAATATGTCAAACATACTTTTTGGTCCAGTAAACCGGAAGGCGGCAGTGATGATCCCATTCTTGAACCTTATTCCGACCTTAATTTTCAATACCGGTCAAACCGGTTTATAGCCGGTTACCTAAGTTTAAATAAAGATGGAGGAGTATTGCCCCGAATCAGCCCTCCGGCCGTCACTCCCTACATCACCGTTTCCCCGTTAAACATCTCCCTCACCCCAACCCCCACCCCAACTTCCACTCCAACCCCCACTTCCACCCCAACCATCACCAACACACCAACCGTCACCAACACCCCCACCCCAACCCCGTTCCCTCCCACCCCAACTTTAATTCCCAATCACAGCAACCTATCTGTCATGGCCACCTGCGCCGAAGGCAACTACCTTGTCCTGCTATACGGCAACGTCACCAACACTCAGCAGGATGGTCTTTGGATCAACATTCTCGATACCCAAGAGCAAAAACTGATCAAATATTCCTGGGAAGCCATCCCTCCGCAGGGCATTAAAACCTTTGAAAACCACAGGCTCACCAACCCCATTCCCGGCATCACCTATCTTCCCGGCCACATCTCCAGTCTTCCCCTAATCGGCGACAACCGCCTCTACACCATCTATATCTACTCTTCTCCCTACCAAACCACCATTGAACCACCCATCACCGCCGATCTGCTTGCCGTCAAAAATTTTCAAGCCACTTGGGGGGGGGGGGGGGGGGGGGGGGGGGGGGGGGGGGGGGGGGGGGGGGGGG
>CAZIHS010000027.1:0-8939 GCA_964538765.1 uncultured Gammaproteobacteria bacterium
CCATCTACGAATACAATGTCTTCGCTTGTAGCGATGATGCTTGCACCACTTCGGCGTATGGTAATCAGGTGTCGGCTAATTGTTACACAGCCCCAACCCCAACTCCAACCACCCCCGCCGCTACCGCCACCGATAGGCCAGAGGCCACTAACACCCCTCCACCACAGTAACAGGCATCCCAACCACTACTCCACAGCCACCAACTTCAACCACCAGACCAACCAACACCCCGCCACCACCAACGGCAACACTCGCCCCAACCAACAACCCCAAGACCAACCAACACCCCGCCGCACCCACCTCCCGAAGAATAACTCCCATCCAAAACAATCAAAATCGGTCGGCTTAGTCAAAAAATTCATTATCTCGTTCCCAAAACACATCACCTCTAATCCTTGATTGAAAGTAGCAGACCTGCCCCCGCTGCTACTTTCAATCAAAAACCAAAGGTTGACATTTTCACCAAAAAACCTTATCTTAAAAGCGAGGAAACAACATTATACGTATTCCACCTGCTTTGAGAATATCGATGATGTTGTTTCTTTTTTTGTTGTTTCCCCGCTATTTTAGATTTATAAAAAGAGCTTGGCCTTAAGTTTTGCCATTTGTTTTATCTGACCCTTTGCCCACTCCCCAAACTTCATTTCATCAGGAACCAAATCTTTCTTTTCATCTGTCTTTCTCTCCCCAAAAAAAATTTTTAAAAAGCTCTTCATTAATCTCAATATAAACCCGTGTCCACCCTTTGTCTATATCCTATAAAAAACATCTCCCAATTTTGACATTGGCCTATAAAATATATTTAAACAAATTTACCAGATAATACCACCTCTAAAAAAGTTATTCACTCGGTGTGGAAAACTAAAATTAAGATCTGTTCTTCAACCGCCCCACATCCTCCATCTCAACCGCTTCCAATCCCATTCTCTTTATCTCTCGAACCCTCTTATCCCATCTCCCTACCCTTCTCACCTCTCCAAGTAAACTCACCTCACCCATCAGCACCACTCCTTGGCTCCCAACCCCCAAACATTCAGCCACCGTTTTTTCTTTAAACGAAGAATATATGGCTCCAATTATTGCCAAATCCGTACCAGTATCACTCAGTCTAATCCCCCCACTAACCGATACAAACACATCATATTTATATATCGGTACTCCTAATTGTTTTTGGGCTACTGCCAAAAGCATTTGTCCCCTGTTAAAGTCAATGCCGTTAAAAATCCTCTTTGGAATCTGGGAAAAGGTCTCTGTCACCAGCGCCTGAATTTCCACCACCACCACCCTACTCCCTTCCATTGTCATTGTTAAGCAACTTCCCTTTCTAATTCCTCCTTCTCTCACTAAAATCGGTTTCTCTATTCCCACCAGCCCGTTCTCTTCCATTTTAAATATTCCTACTTCATCAGTCGCCCCAAACCTGTTTTTAATCGACCGCAATATCCTCCAATCACCCACCTTGTCCCCTTCAAAATACAGCACTGTGTCCACCATGTGTTCCAACATCTTTGGTCCGGCCACCTCACCATCCTTTGTCACCTGTCCCACAATTATCATCACCAGCCCCAGTCTTTTTGCCAACTCAACCAGTTCAAAGGTTGACTCCTTAACCTGGGTCACACTCCCCACCAAACCCACCCCATCTTGACTCCTCATTGTTTGAATCGAATCCACCACCACCACCTTGTAGTTACTTTTTTTTGCTTCCAAACTTCTGGTAACCTCCTCCACCAAATTAGTTTCCAACACATCCACCAGCTCTTTCCCCCCTTTTCCAACAAGTCTTTCCACCCGTCTTGCCACCTGCATCGCCGACTCCTCTCCGGCCACGTATAATCCACCCGTATTTAAAAGTACTTCTGTCAGTAAAGTACTTTTACCAATCCCCGGCTCACCGGCAAACAAAATCACCTGACCCGCAAACATCCCCGCGCCCAAAACTCGATCAAATTCTTTGATCGATGTTCCGAAGCATTCAAACCCCTCAATTTTTCCACCAACCCCTCTCCCAACCCGGGTAATTTTCGCCTCAATTTTGCCTTCAGCCTTTTCCCTGCTATCTCCACCCCTCCCTGCAAAATCGATCTCCTTAAAAGAATTCCACTCTTTACACCCCGGACATTGCCCATACCACTTCGCATATTCATTGCCACAATTCTTACATCCAAAAACCACCGCTCTGTCTTTTTTCACTTCTTCATTCTACCAAACCCCGTCTGGTCAAAAATCCTCCCCTACTTATATAATTTTCGCCCCCTGCCTGTTTCCACCAACCCAAGACTTATTTTTCTCTTGGCCACATCAATACTTTCAATATAAACCTGGGCTTCATCTCCCTCTTTTAACGCTTCAGCCGAACCCAGCTTTGACACATGCACCAATCCTTCCACTCCCGGTTCCAATCTAACCAGCGCTCCGTAATTAGCCAGCTTAACCACCACTCCCCCAACTTCCTTATCCTTTGGATATTTTTCTTCAATCTTTTCCCAGGGATCGTTTGCCAGTCTTTTAATTGAAAACTGCAATCTCCCGTCGGATTTGTTTATCAGTTTCACCTTGATTTTTTCCTTTGGTTTAAACGTCGCCCCTACATTCTCAACCTTTTCCCACGAAATCTCACTAATATGCACCAATCCCTCCAGATTCAAACTGACTTCCCCAATCTCACACTCCACTCTCACAAACACCCCAAACGGTTCCACCCTCACCACTTCAGCATCAAATACCGCCCCCACCTCAAGCTTCTCAATTGCGCTCGACTCTTCTCCCACTTTGTTTGGCTCTGATACCAACCTTTCCGAAAACACTAACCTGTTCTTCGCTTGATCCACCTCCAGCACCTTAACCTTCACCTTTTTTCCTAAAAGTTTTTCAGGATCCGAATCATACTTGCTTCCTATCTGCGAACCCGGGATAAAACCAAAAAAACCAAACGGAGCCACCACCACCGTCCCTCCCTTATTCAGTTCTTTACCAAACACCGTCACTTCTCCCCCGCTTCTCTCTTTTTCACCAAAATAGTTCCAGCCATATCCCGAAGCCGCCCCCCTAATCGACACCAACGTTTGACCTTTATCATTTTCCGGAATCTTTACTTGGACTTCTATTTCATCTCCAACTTTCAAGTCAGCCGCATAATCTTTTACAAATTCATACTCCTTACCCATCACCATCGCCTCAGTTTTACCGCCAACATCAATCAATATCGCCTTCCCTTTAATCGAGGTAATTTTCCCCCTCACTGTTTGGCCTTTTATCAAACCCGCCAGCTCAACTTTCTCGCTTTTTAAAAGCTCCTCCATTGTCAACAACTCACTCTTTGTCTTATTCATCTTTTTTGACATATTAAACGCAAAAAATCCCGCAAAAACGGGATTTATTTATTCGGACAATTCATTGTTTCCAACCCCTTGTCCGATATTAAACTTATAATAATAATAAACAAATAATAAAATCTATTGAATCGGTTTTGATTTCTTGATTCCGGCCACGACCTATCTTCACAGCAACTTGCGTCGATGCTATTGTCAGCGCTGATGCGTTTCACTTCTCTGTTCGGAATGGGAAAAGGTGGTTCCACATCGCTCCAATGACCAGAATCAAAAAATCAAAAAATTTGTCGACTAAATTGAGTTGCCTTTGGTTCCCAATCCCGAAAGTACTCGGAACTGAAAACCAAATTTTACTGTAAAGTTTTTTCAACCTCTCCATAACTAAGCTTAAATCCTTACGGATCTTCCACTTGTTACGTATTAACCGGTAGTCTCCCGGCGGTTTTTCGTCTGATATTATCAAACAACGATTCCTTATCTTGGGTTCAGTTTCCTGCTTGAGATGCTTTCAGCAGTTATCTAATAAGAATGTGGCTACCCGGCAGTGCTCTTGACAGAACAACCGGCACACCAGAGATTCCCTCACCTAGGTCCTCTCGTACTGTAGGTGAATTCCCTCAAGAATCGAACGATTACTACGGATAGAGACCGAGCTGTCTCGCGACGCTCTGAACCCATCTAACGCAGCGCTTTAACGGGCGAACAGACCGACCCTTGGCCCCTTCTTCAGGGCCAGGATGCGCCAAGACGACATCGAGGTGCCGAACCGCATCGTCAATGTGAACTATCGGATGCGACTAGCCTGTTATCCCCAGAGTAGCTTTTATCCAGTAAGCCCGTGCCTATACCAAATAGGTCACGAGGATCACTAAAACCGTCTTTCGACCCTGCTCTCCAACTTATGCCGGAGAGGTTCAACTTAATTGCTGAACTTCGACTTGTATGTCTCACAGTCAAGCTGGCTTATGCTTTTGTACTTAAGGCCCGATTTCCAGCCGGACCAAGCCAACCTTTGTATACCCGCGTTACTCTTTTGCAGGTGCCTGCCCCAGGCAAACTAGCAACCATACACTGTCCCCCTCTGGTGTTTGCCAAAGTAGGTCAGACTCAAAAATGAACAAGGGAGGTGTTCCATTGACGGCTCGGCTTGCGCCGAACCTCCCTCCTACACTCGACAATATTCATCTTCTTATCAATGTAAAGATCCAGTAAAGCTTCATGGGGTCTTTTTGTCCTGTAGTAATTAAACGGCATCTTCACCGCTCTTTCAATTTCACTGGATAGACGATTAAGACAGTTGCACAGTCGTTAAACCTTTCATACGCGTCGGAACTTACCCGACAAAGGACTTTGCTACCTTAGAACAGTTAGAGTTACTGCTGACGTTCACCAGGGCTTCGATCAAAAGCAGTTCCCATCTTGCGATAAAAACCACTCTCTCAATTAACCTTCTGGCACCGGTCAGGCTTCAGCCCCTATACTTCCCCTTACGGGTTTGCAGAGACCTGTGTTTTTGGTAAACAGTCGCCGTGCATTCTTTTGTTGTAACCCCGCAATTGCGGGGCAGGGCATCTTGCATAGCTTACGCCCAGTTAGTTTGCCAATTTCCTTAATCATCTTTCTTCCAATCGCCTTGGTCTACTCGACCCATCCACCAGTGTCGGTTTTAGTACGAATTCCCAGTGTTCTAGTTGCGACGCTTTTCTCGTCCGTATGGGGTCAGTTAGATTGCCCGGTTTTCACCAAGCTATTATTCGTGCTTCACTTTAAAACGAAAAGACGGATTTGCCAGTCTCTTCTTGCTAAACACTTAAAAGTGGCGATTTCACTGCCACTCCCAACCTACCACTCGGCGTCCCGCCCCAACTTAAAACGAACACTAGAAAGGATCGGAATATTAACCGATTATCCATCGGCTACCCCCATAATTACGGGGCTTACCTTAGGATCGCCTAACCCACAGTCGAACAACGTAGCTGTGGAAACCTTGGATGTTTCGGCGCTCCGAATTCTCATCGGAGTTTCGTTACTCATGCCCGCATTCTCACTTGTGAACGCTCCAGCCAGCCTTACAGCCAACCTTCACCGCCCTCACAACGCTCTCCTACCATCCCGACTTACATCGGGATCTCCACCTTCGGTACTATGCTTTAGCCTCCTTACATTTTAGGCGCAACTTACCCTCTTTGGTTTGCACCAAAGGTCGAACAGTGAGCTATTACGCTTTCTTTAAAGGATGGCTGCTTCTGAGCCAACCTCCTGCCTGTCTAGGGTAAATCACTTCCTTTACCACTTAGCATAGATTTAGAGACCTTAGATGAGAGTCTGGGGTCTTCCCCTTTTGCCCGACCAGCTTAGCCCGGCCGGACTGACTGCCTGGCTAGAAACAAAGGTATTCGGAGTTTGGTTAAAAGCCGAGCCTTGCGGCTCAAACTTTCATCCAGTAGCTCTACCCCCCTTGTCCACCGCCAAACGCTATACCTAAATATATTTCGGAGAGAACCAGCTATTTCCGCTTTCGATTGGCATATTACCCCTAACCACAAGTCATCCGATAGATTTGCAGCTCTAATCAGTTCGGGCTTCCCCCCGACGTTTGTCGGGGTTCACCCTGCTCATGGTTAGCTCAAGCGGTTTCGGGTCATCTGCCTGCTGCTAACGCCTTGTTCAGACGCACCCCAACAAAAGTCAGGGATTCGCTTTCGCTACGCCTTCGTCCGGTTATTAAGTCGGACTTAAACTTGCAGCAAACAAACACTCGCGGGCTCATTCTTCAATAGGCACGACATCACTCATGCCCCACACAAAAATCTTTATTTACAGCTTAGGACACAACCCTCTACGTCCTCTACATTATTACTATGCATGCAATTATTCACGCACTCTGACCTTTTCAAAAAAAGGCCGCAATAACTCCTAAATAGCAAAATAAGAATCTTTGTGTGAGACACAAGCTCTGTCTGTTTGTTAGCAAATGGTTTCAGATCTATTTCACCCCCCGATATGGGGTATTTTTCACCTTTCCCTCACGGTACTAGTTCACTATCGGACAGCCAAAGTATTTAGCCTTGGAGATTGGTCTCCCCAAATTCCCGCGACATTTCCCGTGGATCGCGGTACTCAGGTATTCAGCCAAAACGGTACCGAATTTAAAATACGGGGCTTTCACCCTCTTTGGCCGCTAATTCCATAGCGTTCTTCTATTTTTCCCATTTTTTATGCTAAACCCTACAACCCTCCGACTTGCGTCAAAGTTTGGGCTCTTCCCTGTTCGCTCACCGCTACTAAGGGAATCTCATACGATTTATTTTCCTCCGGGTACTTAGATGTTTCAGTTCCCCGGGTCTCCCGTTCCGGTTTGCACCAGAACTCCAACTGCTTTCACAGTTAGGGGTTTCCCCATTCGGACACCACCGGATCATAGCCTGTTGACGGCTCCCCGATGCTTATCGCAGTCTTCCGCGTCCTTCTTCGGCTTTGGCTACCAAGGCATCCACCATTTGCTTCATTTAAACTTTCCAGTAAAATATTCCCCGGTCAAACGACCAGGGTGGCAACTCAATACAGTCGCCAAATTAATTATCTTTTGATTCAACAGATTGTTAAAGTGCCCTGAAAACGATATGTTCGTTTCCAAACGATCAGTTTAGAAGAAAAAATATTTTTCTCCTGTTCCCAACCGTTTTTTCGGCCTCCTGGCTAGTGGACCTGGGGAGATTCGAACTCCCGACCTCTTCATTGCAAATGAAGCGCTATAACCAACTAAGCCACAGGCCCCTCGGCCTATCTATCAAAGTGCTATCTTTCGACCAAAAAAAAGCCGAAAGTGGATGCTTTCGGCTCGTCTTCCTTCTCTTCCAAAACTATTCGACGCTAGTTCTCCTCCCTTGCTTTATATATAAATTTCTCCCTCTTTGCATCCAAGTGCATTATTTTATCTGATATCCCTTTCCATATCAACCCCCATGATTCTTCTGGCTTCTGTTTTTCCACCACTCCACCCCAATCGGCACCACCGACACCAAAACAATCCCCACCACCACATAATGAAAATTATTCGCCACCACCGGTATATTTCCAAACAAATACCCGCTCCACACAAACAGGCTCACCCACAACCACCCTCCCAGCAAATTGTAGCTTAAAAACCTTTTGTAGCTCATCGTCCCCACCCCGGCCACAAATGGCGCAAACGTCCTCACAATCGGCACAAATCTTGCCAACACTATCGCCTTTCCACCGTGCTTTTCATAAAAACCCTGCGCTTTTTTCAAGTATTCAGGTTTTAACACTTTCGATAATCTAATTTCTCTTCCCAAAATCCGAAAACTAAATTTCTCGTCAAACGCCTTTTGCCCCAGCTTTTCCCCAACCCAATAATTCACACTATCCCCCAACACCGCCGCCAGCAATACTATTATATATAGCCACCAAACATCAAACACTTTTAAACTCGCCGCCAAGGCCCCGGCCGCAAACAACAAACTGTCTCCTGGCAAAAAAGGAGTAACTACCAGTCCTGTTTCAGCAAAAATCACTCCAAACAAAATCGCATAGCTCCACCCCCCCATCACCCCCACCACCGCCGCCAAGTTTTTGTCGATATGGATAAAAAAATCAATTATTATTTTCATTTTTCTATTATATAGGAGCCTCAAAGCAAATGCCCCCATTCCTGTTAAACTAAAAAATGATCCTTCGCCTACTTCTCCTTCTCACCACTCTCATCTCTTCTTTTTCCCTAGTCTACTACCACCGCTTATCACAAAATAAACTTATCTCGCTTCAAACTCAAAACCAAATTCAAACCAATTCTCTCAATCAAGAAATCAACCGTCTTCAAACCAACCTTTCTGATTCGCAGTCACAATCCAGCTCTCTAAGCGCCCAACTAAACCAGCTGCTTTCATCCGACCAAATTAAAATCAACCAGGAACTTTCCAGCAAGATAAAAGAAATTAAAAACGTTTACCGTCAATTTGCCCTCACCTATGAAAACTCCCTCGACTATCCCGCCCCAAAGCCAACCCTAACCAAAATTCAGTCTGAACTCGCCCAAGCCATCAGCCTCCTTACCCAAGAAAACTACTCATCCGCCTCGGCCCTAATTGCCAGCCTCAACCAAAAACTTCAACTTCTTAAACCAGTTTCACCCTCAATTCCTCCAAATCTTGTCACCGATTCAACCCCTCCCGCTTCAGGTCTCAAACGCCAACAGGTCAGCCTCAACGGTCACCAATATTGGGTCGACATCATCGCCGCCGATCTCTCCACCACCAAAGTTATCGTCGATACCGCCTCGAATGCAGATTGCCAAAATGATTGTCCCGTAAAATCTCTTTCCGAATATGTTTCTAGATCCGGGGCCTTCGCGGGTATCAACGGGCCATATTTTTGCCCTGCCTCCTACCCCTCCTGCGCCAGCAAAAAAACTCCTTTGACACCCTTCTTATGAATAAAAACAAAACGTATTTTAACTCCGACAACAACGTTTACAGCTCTGTCCCCGCCGCCATCTTTTCCACTACTTCCCGATTCGTATCCCAATCTTCCCGCCAGTTGGGAAATGTCTTTGTTGGCTCGCCCTCTGCGAGGGCTCGCCAGCCG
>CAZIHS010000028.1:0-8750 GCA_964538765.1 uncultured Gammaproteobacteria bacterium
TAGTTGATACATTACTTATTTTACTAGTCTTGTACCAACTGCTTTTGATTACCCTCTACCCAGCAGTTGACAGTATTCGCCAAAGGTTGCCTTTTACTATGTTGGGTTTTGATTCTGATAATGGTTCCGAATTTATCAATGGACTGATGAATAAGTATTGCCAAGAGAATCAAATTACTTTTACCCGTTCCCGAGCTTACCGAAAGAATGATAACTGCTACGTGGAACAGAAGAACTATTCAGTAGTGAGAAGATTTTTGGGTTATTCCCGATTTGGTACTGAGAAAGAGTTAGCCTTAGTCAAGAAAATCTTGGAACTAGTTGAACTCTATGTTAATTTCTTCCAACCTTCGGTTAAGTTAATTAGTAAGACCAGAGTGGACAACCGAACAAAGAAAAGCTATGACCAGGCTAAAACCCCGTATCGTCGTTTACTTGATTCAGGTATACTAACCCAAGGTCAAGAGACAAAACTAAAACAAGTCTTTTTGTCTCTTAACCCGATGGAATTACGCCGTCAAATCCATCGGTTAATCTATCAACTTAATCGAGTTAATCGTTACAAATTAGTTGAGTCAACGAATCATTAGCTCCGTTACATTTTTAGGTGAGGCAATACGTAGCTGCGCAATGGGGTTTTACGCAAGAGAAATAATTGTATAAATGGAGCATGGGTATATAGATAATCCTAAAGCAGTCCGAAACAACAAAGTATATAGCTTTCTACCCTTCATAAATTTTTTGACTTTGTGACTCCGGTGGGATTCGAACCCACGGTTGCCTGGATGAAAGCCAGGAGTCCTAGGCCTCTAGACGACGGAGCCGATGATAAGGTTCTTAAGACTTTTGTATTATCTCACGACTTTTGTGAGATATAAAATGATTTAGTTGTAGCCTTTTGCCTGAAGGTTGAAGGAATGAGCGTACAGACCTTTTAGTTTTAACAGGTTTTCGTGACTCCCCTGCTCAACAATTTTACCCTTGTCGATGACAATAATTCGCTGGGCGTTTCTGACGGTAGAAAAACGGTGGGAAACGATTAGCAGGGTTTTGTTTTTTATTTCATCATATAGCCGGTTAAAAATTTTGTATTCAGACACCGCGTCTATGCTGGCGGTGGGTTCATCGAGGATAATGATGGGGCTATTTCGGTAGAATATCCGGGCGATGGCTATTTTTTGAGCTTGCCCCCAGGAAGGTTCTTCACCACCATAGCGTTGACTCATGGGTGTGTCGAGTTTTTTCGGGTATTTTTTAATGAAACCGGCGTCGGCCTGAGATAGAGATTTTAGTATCCGGCTGTCATCTATTTTTTTGGGATTTCCAATGGCGACGTTTTCCCGAAGAGTAAGGTTGCTATAATGGTTGAATTCCTGGGCAAGGTAGGAGAGCTGTTGACACCAGTTGTCGCTTTTTATATCGACAAGATCAGTGCCATTTATTAAAATTTTCCCTGAAGTTGGTTCATAAAAACGGCAAAGAAGTTTTACCAGGGTGCTTTTTCCGGCGCCGTTTTGGCCAACAATGGCGATTTCTTCGCCGGGGTAGATTGTAAGATTGAGGTGCTGGTAGACATATTTTTTGGTGTCGGGATATTTAAAACTGACGTCTTTAAATTCAATAAGCGGAGGGTGGGGTTTCGGGACGGTTTTTGATCCGTGGTGGAGGATGTTTTGCAGATTCATGACGGTGCGGAAATTGCCGATGTGATAGCTGTTTTCAGTTATCGAAACCGCGCTGTAGATTAGGCCCCGGAAAAAATCATTGGTTGAGGCAATGGACTGGAAATAAAAAGTAAAAAGACCGATGGTGATAAAGTTGTTTTTAACGTCAAGAATTAAGGTGTAAAGACAAATAAAATAGATAATGCTGGAGAAGGAAATAAGACCAATTTCTGCTGGGATTTGTTTGGTGCGAAGTTCGACTCTGCTGTTGGCAAAGAAGTCAAAGATGTCACAGTATTTTTTATATAGATAATTGATGGCATTATTTACTCTAAGCTCGGCAATGTAATTTTTGGAGCGAAGCTGGTAGTTTAAATCCCACATTTGTTTGTTTTTGTCGCTGTTTTCTTCGTGCAACCGCCAGTCTTTTTCAACCCAGTATCTTTCGATAAAATAGCCGGGGATTTGACCAAGAAAAAGAAGAAGCCACAAAAAAGGATACTTGGGGACAAAAATGACAGTGATGGTGATGAGGCTTAGAATGTTGATGAGTCCGCTATTTATGTCGGAGGCGGTTTGACGGATGCGCCAGCCAAATTCTTCATCTACTTTAGATATTAAATTGGCGGTTTTCTTTCCTTCCAGATGTTGATAGTCGAGAGAAGAGACTTTGTTAATAAATTGCTTTCGCAAGTAGGCCTGAAGCCGGGTGTCCATAACCCTGCTTAGCTGGTTTTGGAGAAAGATGAAAATTGAGACAATGGCGGCCAAAATTATATAGAGCAAAAAATAGTATTGCCATTTGCTAAGCTGGTTAATATTGATAAGCCCGTCGATAAGCTGGGAAAACACTTTTCCCCTTAAAAACGGGGTAACTGAAGAGATTATCTGGATGGTGATGAGGGTGGAGTAGACAATCGGATTTGCCTTGAAAATAAGTTTGAAGCACCAAACTGTATTGTTAAATATGGTTTTAAAGGATTTTGTGTCTTGATCCATGGAGTAATTTTATGCCGGTTAGGATGAAAATAACACTAATGAGTTGGGCCACTTTGATGTTGGTGATAACCCAGGTATCGGATCTGAAAAACTCATCAGTAAACCGTATGATTCCGTAGCCAATGAGGTATTTGGCGGTAGAATTTTTTGGATAGTAACGGATATAAATATACAATAGAAAGCACAAAGCCGATTCGAGCCACCAGATGGGTATTTCGTGGTTGAAATAATTGCCAAACCGGCCAACCGCCTGGCAAAGTGGGATGATTGGGGAAATTTGGTCTAGTATGTCGATGTGCTTGAGTTTATATATATACGAGTAGGTGTAAATGTAGCCAAGGCCAAAAAGAAGCCCGCCGTATATGGCCAGTCCCCCGGCCCGGGTATTAATTATTTGAAGAGGGTGTTTGGAGTAGAAAGACCAATAGTCGACGACGTGATAAAAACGGGCACCGATGAATGAAATAAGCAAAAGCGATAAGATAAAAAATCCTTCTTGCGATTTAGGGACAGTTCGGTTGTGATTTTGAAAGTAATTGACAGCAAGCGCAGTGGCGATACCAATGACTAGTCCGTATAGTGAAAATATCAAGTGGGTCCTGCGGGACTCGAACCCGCGACCAACTGCTTAAAAGGCAGCTGCTCTACCGACTGAGCTAAAGACCCGATTTTTAGAGTTAAATGCCGCGACTTCGGGGCTGGCGGAGGAAGTAAAGTTTGGAGCGGACGAGAGTTCGTTTTGGACTTCGCAGCTTTTTAACATCGGCAATCCAGGGTGATTCAATGGGAATAATTCTTTCGACAATTATTCCATCAGTGGCATGTTTGCGGACAGTCATATTTTTTGATTTGCCCTTGCCCTGGATGGCGATGATTACGCCGTCGAAAGCCTGAAGCCTCTCCTTGTCTTTCTCCCTGATTTTGTAGTTAATTTTAACGGTGTCGCCGATACCGTACTGGGTGTTATTGAGAGTGAATTTTAGTGACATAATAGTTTTTAAACTGTGGTATTTTAGCGGAATCGGCAAGCTTTGGCAACGATAAGAATTAGGAATCACCAATAATTTGGGTTATTTGGGCTTGAAGAGCGCGGTCGTAGCGGACTCCGTAGGAAAGAGGCAGTTGGCGGCCGTTGGCAAAAATTATTAAACCGCGGTGACCATTGGGGTTTGCTTTAAGCAGCTGGTTTAATTTTAACAGCTGCTGCTGGCTGGTTTTGGGTGGGATGTTGATAATAAAGTCGTAGGTTTGGCTATTTTTAGGGTGAGTTTCAGAAATCAGGTCGATTAACACCGAAGGTTCGTTTTGACGAAGGCTAAATTTCCCTTCAATGTAGACGGCCTTATTTTCGGCGATTATGTTTTCAAATTGTTCGAAAGCCTTGGGAAAAACAACTGACTCGATTTTTCCACTTTCATCTTCGAGGGTAATAAAGGCCATTTTTGAGGAATCTTTTTTGGTTCTGATTACTTTAAACCGGGAAATGACGGCGGCCAGTTTAACGGGCGTTCCGTCTTTGTTGTTTAAAATGGTGCTAATTTTGGGAAGCCCGAGGGTTTGAAAATGAGTTAGGATGCGGGAAACCGGGTTTTCGGTAATGAAAATTCCCAAAAGCTCTTTTTCAAGCTGCAGCTTGTCTTTTTCTTCAAGGTCAGGGACATCGGGAAATGAGTCGGTGTGGGACAAGGTTTTGTTTTCCGTGTGGCCATGATCGAAAAGCCCAAACTGGCCCGAGGTTTTTTTACCATTGATTCTGTCGCAGTCCGACCTGATTTTTCCCAGGCCAGCAAGTATAGCTCCTCTTTTACCAAACTGGTCGGTGGCACCGACTTTAATCAGGCTCTCCAAAACGCGCTTGTTAATTTTTTGGCTGTCGACTCTAAGGCAGAAATCGGTGAGGCTTTTGAAGGGGCCATTTTGCTGTCTTTCGGAAATGACGTTGTCGATGGCCGCCTGGCCAACATTTTTTATGGCAGATAAACCAAAACGGATTGCCATTTGATTTAGTGAATCGGGGTTAGATTCGATTTCAAATCCGTGCTGGGACAGGTTTATGTCTGGAGGAAGGACAATAATATTCATTTTCCGGCAGGCTTCGATAGCGTGGGAAACTTTATCAGCATCGTCGGCTTCTGCTGTTAAAAGTGCACACATGTATTCGACGGGGAAATTGGCTTTTATGTAGGCGGTGCGATAGGCAAGCATGCCATAGGAGGCGGCGTGAGCTTTGTTAAAACCATATGAAGTGAAGGGTTCGATATAGCCAAAAATTTCTTCCGCCTTGCTTTTGGTAAAACCGTTTTTGATGCAACCTTCTATAAATTTTTCTTTCTGCGCCGCCATTTCTTCGGGTATTTTTTTGCCGATAGCTTTTCGAAATTTATCAACTTCAACCCAGTTGTAGCCGGCCAGCTCGATGGCGGTGTAGAGACAATCGTCCTGATAGACAAGAAGTCCGTAGGATTTTTTTAACCATTTTTCCATTTTGGGATCGAAGTAGGAAATTTTTTGAGGGTTGTTTTTCCGCGCAATGTATTCGGGAATCATGCTGATTGGTCCCGGCCGGTAGAGGGCCACCATGGCCATAAGGTCTTCAACCCGATTAGGCCTAAGCTCTTTTATCCATTTGGTCATGCCTTCTCCCGATAGCTGGAAAACTCCGGTGGTGTCCCCTTTTGAAAGCATTTGAAATGTTTTTTTGTCGTCAAGGGGAATTTTTCGAAGAATAATTTCGATATTTTTGGTTTTTTTGACATACTGAATTGAGTTTCCAAGGATAGAAAGGTAGTCGAGACCGAGAATGTCAAATTTCATCAAACCAACATCTTCGCAGGTATGAAATTCATACTGGGTAATGATTTTGTCGCCGCCGGTTTCAAGTTGAACCGGGCAAAATTCGGTGATTTCTTTAGGTGAAATAACTATGCCGCAGGCGTGAACACTAATGTGCCGGGCGCAGCCTTCGATTTGTTTGGCGGCATCGAGAATTTTTTTGGCGTCGGGGTTGGTGTCGTAGAGTTGCTTCAACTCGACGGTGGTGTTGAGAGCCTTGTCGATAGACATGGGAAAACCCTGGCTGCCGAGTGGAATCAGTTTACTTATTTTATCGCCAACGGCGTATTCGTACCCAAGAACCCGGGCGGTGTCGCGGACGGCGCCGCGGGCCATCATCCGGCCAAAGGTACAAATTTGAGCAACAGAATTTTGACCATATTGTTCAACTATGTGGCTTAGCATTTTTTGCCGTTTATCATCAGCCACGTCAAGGTCGATGTCTGGCGGAGAAGGCCGGTCTTTGTTGAGAAATCTTTCAAAGGGGATTTGATAAATTAAAGGGTCAACTGAGACGATACCTAAAACAAAGGAAACCAGTGAGCCGCCGGCCGATCCCCGGGTGTTGGTGGGAGTGTTGTTTTGTTCACACCAGTTGATAAAGTCTTTCATTACCAGAAAATAGGGAGCATATCCTTTTGAACAGATTATTTCCAGTTCGTATTTTAGTCTTTGGTCTATTTCTTCGGTAATTTCTTGATAATATTCTTTTGCACTGCTATAGGTTAGTTGTTTTAGATGATCTTCGGCGGTGAGGTTTTTGGGTAGTTCAAAATTGGGAAAATACCATTTTCCAATTTCTATTTCCAGCTGACATTTGTCGGCTATTTTTTGGGTGTTTTCAATGGCATCGGGTAAATCGATAAACGATTCGGTCATTTCCTGGGGGGATTTGATGTAGAAATCGGGTATATCTGCCATGGAAAGCCGGTTATGACTGTTAACGGTGGTTTGGGTGTTAATCATAACCAGAACATCTTGAGCGAAAGAGTCGGTTTTTTTTAGGTAGTGGGCGTCATTGGTGGCGACCAGGGGGATGCCGAGTTCGCGGCTAAGTTTTGCAAGCCCCTGTTTGGCAGTATCCTGGTTTTGAAGGCCGGGATGATGTTGAAGCTCGAGGTAGTAATCCGGGCCAAAAAGCTCAAGAAATTCCTGGGCACGTTTTTGGGCAGACTGATAGTTACCCTCGACGATGAGACTAGGGACTTCGCCCTGCAGACAGCCGCTTAAACAAATCAGGCCAGAGTGGTATTTTTCCAAAAGACTCCAATCAATTCTTGGTTTGTAATAAAACCCTTCTAAATAGCTGACGCTTACCATTTTCATTAAGTGGTGGTAGCCCTGCTGATTTTTGGCAAGTAAAACCAGGTGGTGATTGCGCCGGTTTTGGGGTGTTTTGTCGGTGAGTTTTTTGGGTGAGTAATAAAACTCACAGCCGATAATTGGTTTTATGTCGTTTTTTGTGCAAGCCTTATAAAATTCGACGGCTCCATAGAGATTGCCATGATCGGTGATGGCCAGCGAGTCCATACCCATTTCTTTGACCAGTGGAACAAGTTTCTTTATTTTTGACAGACCATCGAGGAGGGAGTATTCGGTGTGATTATGAAGGTGGACAAAAGGCATGGTTTATTTTATGTTTTCAAAAAGCTTTTTCAATGGAGAAAAAAGGGATCAGGTGCTAGAGCATTTGTTCGAGGGCCTGAATTCTTTTGGCGACTGGGGGGTGGGTGGAAAAAAGACTGGCGATTTTGTTTTGTTTAAATGGGTTGTCGATATAGAGTGAGGCGGTGGCGGTTGAGGCTTGGGTGAAGCGGGAAGTGTCGGAAGAGATTATTTTTAGAGCCTCGATCAGGCCTTGAGGCTGGCGGGTTAGTTTTACTGACATGGCATCGGCGAGGTATTCGCGCCGACGGGATATGGCCAGCTGAATAAGCTGGGCAATGATGGGGGCAAATATAATAAGAGCCAAACCGAGAATAGCGATAACTCCTCCCCCTTTGTTGTCTTCATCGCTTGACCGGTGGCTGAAAAAGGAGGCCCGGTAGGCGGTGTCGATGAGAATAGAAAGTGAGCCTATTAGGACACTTACTAAAGTCATCAACCGGGTGTCGTAGTTTTTGACATGGGACAGTTCGTGGGCGATAACCCCTTCTAACTGGGTTCGGTTGAGCTTTGAGAGTAAACCGGTGGTGGCGCAGATTGAGGCGTGGTTTGGATCCCGGCCGGTGGCAAAGGCGTTGGGTGCTGGTGAATCAATGACATAAATTTGGGGCATAGGAGTTTCGTTGGCTAAAGACAGGTTTTCGGTGACGGTGTAAAAGTCAAAATAATCTGAGCGGTTGGCGGGTTTGGCGCCGTTGAGATTTAGGGCGATTTTATCACCGTAGTAATAGCTGACTCCGGTTGAAATGAGTGAGAAAAGGAAACCGAAGAAAATAAACGAGGGGTCGAGATTGAAACTTTTAGTAATTAAATAGCTGGCGGCGAAAATAAAACCTATAAACACGGCAATGATTAAATTGGACCGATTTTTATTGGCCGAGATTTGTTCGTAGATGTTGCGCATGGCTAAGAAAGGTTAATTTTTGGGGATTCGGTTTCGCTGGTGGTGACGGTGGTAAACTCGGCTGGATTTGGGGTTTCCAGACCTTTTTCTGGCTTAAAACCCATAGGTCCGGCCAGCCAGGCTCCGGGGATAGTGGAGATGGCGGTGTTGTAGTCGGCAGACAGGTCAATCAGGGTTCTTCGTGAATACATAAGCTTGTCGGCGGTGTCCCGAAGTTCGTTCATCAGGTTTGAGACCAGGTTTGAAGCTTTGATTTCGGGATTGCTTTCGACAACCACTTTAAGTGATTCCATGGCCTGGCTGATTAGTCTTTGAGATTGGTCAATATCGCGGGGGTTGTTGGTGGCCATAGCTTGAGTCAGGCTCTTTCTGGCCTCGGTCAACTGGTCAAAAATGGCTTTTTCGTGTTTTAGATAGCCTTTTACCGACTCAACCAAATTGGGGATAAGATTAGCCTGGCGTTTGAGCTGGTTGCCGATTTCCTGAACCGAAGCGCCGATTCGAACCTGGAATGTTTTTAAGCGGTTGTAAAAGCCGGTAAGATATAGGGCGATAAGGAACGGAATCAGGAGGATGATGATCATGGTGTTTTGTAATTTCTAATCTTTACCTATTATACTGTTTATGTTTGGTTTCATAAGACCTAACTTGAAACTACCGGCGTAAGCCGGTGGAGGAAGTTCTCC
>CAZIHS010000029.1:0-8679 GCA_964538765.1 uncultured Gammaproteobacteria bacterium
AAGCACAGCTTGAATTAGAGTAAACCGGCTGCGTAAGCTGCCGGTATTTCATATTTTAATGTAACTCAAATGTTAAATTTAAATATGAAATCAATAAAAATTTTTGACATTGGTCAAGTAAATTTATCAATCGCTTGGTATGATCTCTGGATTGGATTTTTTATTGATACTAATAAGGGGAAGCTGTATTTTTGCCCTTTACCTTGTATTTTATTTACTTTTAGCTTCAAAAGCTGAGAAGGCGCTATTGTTTGGTGGTAAATGGAATTGTTTAGAAAATAGTCCAGAGAATCGGCTTAGCACGGAACCAAATCTATCTTAATTTTTTTTTCCATCTACAGAGTCTTGTCCTCCATTATACCTGCTTAGGAAATATTGGGAAATTGTTTGAGTATTTAACTACCAGAAAGGAAATAGAATTTGTATAATTATCGCAAATGAAAGGTGGCATAAAAGCTTTAATTGTTTGTGACCATAAAATCCTACTTTTTTTAAGAGATGATAAGCCTGAATGTAGCTATCCTCTACATTGGCAGATTGTTGGTGGGGGTATCGAGGACGGAGAGGGACCAGAAGAAGCCTTGATAAGAGAAGTGAGAGAAGAAACATCATATAAAATTAAAAACTATTCATTTCTGGAAAAGGTGAAAGGGTCACGCGGTGAAGATGTATATCGATTTTTGATCAAGGTTAATAAAAAGGATGTTGGAAAATTCAAAATTGGATCAGAAGAGGGGCTGGAAGTAAAGTTTTTTTCTTATGAAGAGTTGTCTGGATTAAAACTTACTCCGGGTACTAAAAATTATATAGAGGAAAGAAAACAGGAATTAATAAAATGGATGGATTGACAAATCCAGCGGGTAGGAGTCGCCCCGCGGCGGCGTGGTTACAGACCATTGCCAAATTAAGTCCAGCGGGTAGGAGTCGAACCTACTCAAAACGGTTTTACAGACCGCTGCCTGACCGTTCGGCCACCGCTGGGTTGCGAATAATTATATCATCAGCCTGTTAAACTGAACCTGCCGCCAAGAACAAAACGGTATACTATCTAAACCATTATGAAAATTTCAATTGTCTCCTGGAATGTTGCCGGCATCAGGGCGGCCATCAGAAAAGGTTTGTGGGACTTTATCCACCAAGACAACTCTGATATCTACTGTTTTCAGGAAACCAAAGCCAGAATCGACCAGGTACCCAACAGTCTCGACAAACCGGCCGGCTATTTTGAATATTGGAACCCGGCCGAAAAAGCGGGCTATTCTGGTGTCGCCACCTTTTCCAAGCTCGAGCCCAAGTCAGTCATTTCAGGCGACCGCGACAACGATTGGGACAATGAAGGCCGGGTTCTTATCACCAAGTTTGATGAATTTACTCTTTTAAACGTCTATTTCCCAAACGGCAAAAAAGACGAAGCCCGTCTTCGCTACAAACTCAATTTTTACGATTACTTTCTCACCTATATCGAAAAACTTAGGCAAAATGGTGAAAAAATTATCGTTTGTGGCGATGTCAACACCGCCCACCAGGAAATCGATCTCTCCCGGCCCAAAGAAAACCGCCTGATTTCCGGCTTTCTTGACATTGAACGTCGTTGGCTCGACCGCCTTGTTGAAAAAGGCTACTCCGACGCCTTTCGTCTTTTTAACTCTGATCCCCAAAACTACACCTGGTGGGATCAAAAATCAGGCGCCCGGAATCGAAATGTCGGCTGGCGGATCGATTACTTTTTTGTCAGCCACGACTTGACCAAAAGAGTCAAAAGTTGTCAGCACCTAACTGAAGTAACCGGCAGTGACCATTGCCCGGTTAAAATGACTATAGATATATAGTCAAAACAAAAACTTTTTTGGGCCTTCAGTCTTTAGCCACCTGTTGTTGCCAATCGCCTCGGGATCAAACTCTTCCAGCTTTTGCCAAAACCTCTTTGAGTGATTTTTCACCACCAGGTGAACCAGCTCGTGGAGTATTACGTGCCTAAACTTATCCGGCGGAAAAAATATTATCTGCCAGTTAAAACTTAAATTTCCTCGAAAAGAGCATGACCCAAACCTTGTTTTTTGGTTTCTCAAGCTAATCCGGCCATAACTCAAGTTATGCCATCGGGCCAACTTTTCCGTTTCTCCGCTTATCAGCCCCAACGCCTTCTGTTTCAAGCATTTTTCCAGCGACTTTAAATTTTTGAAGTAAATCATTTTTTCTTCCTCCAAAAAAGCCCACCCCTTTCTTAGTCGCTCATCATGTTCAATTCTATATGTCGTTCCTCCAATCTCAACTTCGGTCAGTTTATATATATTTGCTTTTAACACCACTCTTTCCGATCTGCTGGCTATCCATTTGGCGTGACTTTCAATATAATGCTTTATTTCCTGGCCGGTCGTCTGCCTTGGGCAGGTAATTGTAAATTCCGACTTAGATTTTAACCTCAAGTTAAGACGTTTTATTGATTTTCTCTTGATTTCAAAAAAATATATTTTGCCTCCAATTTCAATCGAGTTCATAACAGATTATAAATGGGAAGTGTTATAGTTAAGTAATGGTAAAGGTCTTGATCGGTTCCGACCACCGCGGCTTTCATCTCAAAGACCAAATTAAAGCCTGGTTAAAATTAAATGAATATTATGTTACCGATCTTGGCGCCCCGGCTTATGATCCCGGTGATGATTATGGTCCCGTCTCTCTAAACCTTGCCCAAAAGGTTGTTGCTGAAAAAGCCCGGGGTATTATAATTTGTCGTTCTGGTATCGGGGTTGCCGTTGCCGCCAACAAAGTTGTCGGCGCCAGGGCCGGATTATGTACCAGCCAAAAACAGGTTTTTTTGGCCAGAAACGACGACGACATCAATATTCTGGCCTTATCTGCTGATCTGGTCCCTGCCGAGGAAAACATCATTATAGTTTCAACTTTTCTCAACACCCCGTTTTCCGCCGACGAGCGGCACCTTCGCCGGTTAAAAATCATTTACGAGTTTGAAACCAGCCAATTGTGTCCGGCCTAGAAATCCGACTTGTCAGCCAGGTTCCGGAAAATTCACGGGTGATACTCAGGCTCGACACCGATCTGCCTGCCAAGGATAATCAAAATTTTGACAACCGCCGGTTATTAAAATCACTCGACACCATCAGTGTCCTTCTTCAGAAAAAGTGCCGGATTTTAATCCTTGGTCATCGCGGCCGACCCTCTGGTTCCGACAGTCAGCTCTCCCTAAAACCAATTTATCTCGAACTCATGGCTCTCCTCGAAGCCGACCGCAACGACATCGCCAGTGTCTTCTGGTCGGCTCTTGATCAGGGCCAACAGTTAGAACAGCTTTGGCTCAACTCTCAAATTATTTTTGCCGAAAACGTCCGATTTTGGCCCGGCGAAGAAGATCCGAAGTTGGGCTATCTAAAACCAATTGTTGATCAAAGCCAGGTTTTTGTTAATGACGCCATTTCTGTGGCCCACCGTTCCCAGGCTTCAACCCTTCTTCATCATTTTCTTCCCAGCTACTATGGTTTTAATTTTGGCAAAGAAATAAAAAATCTTCAGTCTTTGGTAGACCTTTTGCCCCAGGCGCCGACCGTAATTCTTGGTGGAGCCAAGATCGATAAATTAGGCTACCTACAGGATTTATGCCGGTTTGCCGGTCATATTTTAGTTGGCGGCAAACTGCCTCTGCTTGTTTCCCAATTTGGCCCAAACTCTTTCTCTCAAAACCCAAAAATCGTTTTTGCCAAACTTCGCCCCGACCAGCTCGATCTAAGCGACCAGGACATTGCCGAATTCAAAAATATAATCAGCCTCTCGTCGGTTATTATCTGGGCCGGCGCCATGGGGTACTTTGAAAAACCCGACTCCCGCCGCGGCACTCAGGAAATCGCCCAGGCCGTTTCCGGCTCCAAGGCTTATAAGGCCATCGCCGGTGGTGACACTGTTGTTTCTGTCGAAAGCTTGGGACTTATTGAAACAATTGACTTTGTTTGTTCGGGTGGTGGCGTTCTTCTCGAATACCTAACAAAAGAAACGTTGCCCACCATTTCCTAGTTCCGGTTTCAATTTCTTTTTCTTTGCTAAAATTCTCTGTGTCTGTTTTTCTTGATAACCCCAAAATTCAATCGTTCAATATTTACATCGACGGCCACCGGGTTTTTTATTACACTTTTGGCCAAGGCCCGCCCCTTATTTTGATTCACGGCTGGCCAACCTGTGCCGACATGTTTCTCCCCCTGGCTTCAGAACTTCACCAGCGCTATCAGCTTTTCATTCCCGATCTGCCCGGTTTTGGTAATTCCCAATCTTGGGGAAAATTTTCCTATCAGCTTCAGTCCCGCTTTATAAAGCGTTTTGCCAAGACACTTGGTATCAACCGTTTTCATCTTCTCGGCGTTTCCATGGGTGCCGCCATTTCGGCCTTTTTTGCTGCCGCCAACCCCGCCCTGGTTGACCGGCTTGTTCTGGTTAACACCCCGATTTTTCTTGCTCCTGAATCTCCCAAAAAATTTGCCATTCTAACCCGCCTTTCCCGCCTAAACAACTTTGGCCTAAGTTTTACCGTTGACCTAATAAAAAAGTCCCCGCTGGTCGGCCGTTTCTATCGTTCCCGACTAAATTGCCAGGGCCTCGACCCCCGGTTTTATAGCCAGTTAATAACCCGCTCTTGCTCCAACACCAGTCAAACCATCATTGAGTCAATAAATCAAATTCTCAAAACCAACCTGTTTCCGGCCATCTCCAAAATCAGCTCCCCGGTAATGTTTGTTGTTGGTTCCGCCGATCATCCAGAAATAATCAAAAATCATTATCGTCTTCAATCCAGCCATCCAGCCATACCTGTCTGCTGGCTTCCCAACGCCAGTCATCGTCTGGCCATAACCCAATATCGCCAGTTATCCAAGGTCGTTATCAAATTCATCTCCGGCCAACATTCTTGATTTCCCATCTTTCTCTCTACCATTTCCGTTCTCATCTTCAGTCCGACTTTGACTTTGACCCCAACCTGACCCTGATCCTTGGACCAAACGGTAGCGGAAAAACCAACCTTTTGGACGCTATATATTTCCTTTCCTGTGGCAAAAGCTTCCATTCCACCACCTCTTCCCTTATTTCCTGGAACCAGCTCCAAACCTCCATCATCGGCGATAACTATTCTCGGCAAGAGATCAGAATCATCAAATTATCTTCCGATGCTCGTCCTTCGCTTCAGTTTTATATCGACTCGGCTGCCAAAAAACGCCGGGACTATCTCGGTAATCTAACCGTTGTTGTTTTTCAGCCCGAAGACATTCGCCTTGTTAGTGGTTCTCCTGCCCGCCGCCGCCGTTTTCTTGATGATCTTTTTCTTTCTATAGACTGGCGTTACCGTCACCACCTTTCTCAATACAACCGCGCTCTTTTTCAACGAAACCAGCTTTTGGTTCAGCTTTCCAGCCGGTCTGCCGCTTTTAGCCAGCTGGAATATTGGGACACCATCATCACCACTTCCGCCGCCTATATTCACCAAAAACGTCATCTATTTGTTGACTATGCCAATCGCTTTTTTCAACTTCATTCTGAAACTGAATTCCACCCGTTTTCTCTTCACTATCAACCGTCACTGTCAACCCCTTCCCGCCTTCGGTCATTTTTAAAGTCCGATCTTGCCCGCGGCCACACCCAAATTGGTCCCCATCTTGACGATTTTACTTTTGTTTCTTCTGAATTTAACCATCAAAACGGCAATCTTGCTACCTGGGGGAGTCGGGGTCAGCAACGCTTAATGGTTTTGGCCCTTCGTTTGGCTCAAACCGCCTATTTTGATCAAACCTTTCCCCGTCCGTCTCTTGTCTTGTTGGATGATATTTTCTCAGAATTTGATCCCAATTTTCGCCGGTTGGTAAGGCGTCTTTGCCAGGCCCACCAAACCATTGTGTCGTCCTCCGAACCCGATATTGTTGCCGTTTTGCCCGAATCCAAGGTAATAAACTTAAATAAACTTGGTTAGTGTAAAACCCGCCTCTATATAATATAATATGAAACGTTCCTTTATATTGCTCTTTAAAATTTTGCAGTGTTTCACTAAGTGTTACGGTTGCTAGTGCCAGAAAGGCGATGCCGGTGTCGTTAAACCGGCAAACATCCCTGAAAACAGGGATTTTTCTTTGAATCTTTTTGTACTAAGAGTTTGATCGTGGCTCAGGGTGAACGCTGGCGGTGTGCCTAAGACATGCAAGTCGAACGGGATTCGTGTGTAGCACGAGTTATTTCAATCCATATTCCAACATTATTTTCTCAAAATTTCATTTTTTAATTCAGAAATTACAATTTGTTTGGTTATTCTTTTGGATATTGGAGTATCTCGTGCTATGCGCGAGTTTAGTGGCAAACGGGTGAGTAAAAGATAGGAACATACCTCCAAGAGGGACATAGCCCGCCGAAAGGCGGAGTAATTTCCCATAATACCCCGATTTATCGGGGTTAAAGATGCAAATCGCTTGGAGAGTGGCCTATCAACTACCAGCTAGTTGGTAAGGTAATGGCTTACCAAGGCTATGACGGTTACCGGCTCTTAGCGGAGAGTCCGGCACAATGGGACTGAGACACGGCCCATACACCTACGGGTGGCAGCAGTTAGGAATTTTGCGCAATGGACGAAAGTCTGACGCAGCGACACCGCGTGAAGGATGACGGCCTTAGGGTTGTAAACTTCTTTTCTCCCCGAATGAATCGGGGAGGAATCAGCAACTACTAACTACGTGCCAGCAGTCGCGGTAATACGTAGGTTGCAAGCGTTACCCGGTTTTATTGGGCGTAAAGAGTCTGCAGGTGGCCCGAGAAGTCTTATTTCAAAGACCCCGACTCAATCGGGGAAAGGGGTAAGATACTGCCGGGCTGGAGTGATATCGGGGTTACTGGAATTTGTAGTGTAGGGGTAAAATCCGTGGATACTACAAAGAACACCAAGCGCGAAGGCGGGTAACTAGGTATTTACTGACACTCAGAGACGAAAGCTAGGGTAGCCAATCAGATTAGAGACCTGAGTAGTCCTAGCCCTAAACATTGTCTGTTAGTTCTCTGGCCCTTTTGGGTTGGGGGACGTAAGCTAACGCGTTAAACAGACCGCCTGGGGAGTATAGCCGCAAGGCCGAAACTCAAACCGAATTGGCGGGGAGGCGCACAACCAGTGGAGCATGTGGTTTAATTCGACACGAAGCGATAAACCTTACCTGGGCTTGAAATCCTGCTGCTAATCCCGAGAAACCGGGACTCCTTCGAGGGTGCAGGATAGGTGTTGCATGGCTGTCGTCAGCTCGTGACGTGAGTTGTTCTCTTAAGTGAGGTAACGAGCGCAACCCCCATCCGGTGTTATTGTGTCACCGGAAACTGCCTAGCATTATTTTGTTAGGAGGAAGGAGGGGACGATGTCAAGTCATCATGATCCTTATGTCCAGGGCTACACACATCCTACAATGGACTGTACAATGGGTTGCGAAACCGCGAGGTGGAGCTAATCCCAAAAACTTTCCTCAGTTGGGACTGCAGGCTGAAATTCGCCTGCACGAACCCGGAATTGGTAGTAATCGCAGATCAGCAGACTGCGGTGAATACGTTCTCGCCTCTTGCACACACTGCCCGTCAAATCAGCAAAGTTGGGGGTACCCAAACTCTGACTTTATGTCGGAGCAAGGTAAATCCAGCGATGAGGGTTAAGTCGTAACAAGGTATCTGTACTGGAAGGTGCAGATGGATCACCTCCTTTGAGGTTTTTAGATGATGGTTTGGGATATTTCTCACCCCTTCATCTACACTTCATAACCCTCTCTGGCACTATCAACCGTAACAATTTAAACACTGCAAGATTTTCTTTTCCTGTGTCATCATATCTGTATGTCAGTTTCTGCCCACTCCCTTGATCCCGACAATCTTCCAAAGCACATTGCCATCATCATGGATGGCAACCGCCGGTGGGCAAAACAAAATGGTCTACCCGATGGCGAGGGCCACAAAGCCGGAGCCAAAAACCTTCAAAAAATAGTTGAGTATTGCCGAGATACAGGCATAAAGCACCTTACGGTCTATGCCCTTTCCACCGAAAACTGGCGCAAACGCAGCCCCCAGGAAGTCAAAGGAATATTTAGTCTGCTGGTTTCAATTGTCAAGGAAAAGGCCGAAGAATATCGACGGTCGGGCATCAAATTTTTCGTTTTGGGCAACTTTCAGGCCTTTCCCCACAAGGTAAAAGAAGCTGTCAAAAAAATCCTAAAACTGGTTATTATCGACCATAAAATTCAGTTTAATGTCGCCCTAAACTACGGCGGCCGGGACGAAATAGTAAATGCCATTAAACAGATAGTAGCCGACAAAATTCCCCCCAAAAAGATCACCGAAGAGTTGGTTTCTTCCTATCTCTATACTAAAGACCAGCCTGATCCCGATTTAATTATCCGTCCCGGTGGTGAATTTCGTCTCTCCAATTTCCTACTTTGGCAAATGTCCTATGCCGAGCTGTATTTTACCAACATCCTTTGGCCCGATTTCACTCCCGCCAGGCTGGAAGAGGCCATCCGCTGGTATCAGCAGCGCAACCGCCGTATGGGGAAATAATACATATTATATATTCTATAATATTAACCACTGACATGACTACTTTTGAAAAAAGACTAATAATATTGGGTCTTGCATAGATAAGAGGCTTCTTTTAAGCTAAACTTACCTAAATGCAGG
>CAZIHS010000030.1:0-8165 GCA_964538765.1 uncultured Gammaproteobacteria bacterium
ACAATCCAGTTACAAATTAAACAACTTGGTGCACTTCAAGTCCGAATGTAGCCATGACTGTTTAATTAATATTTAAACTTATAATAACTGATGTATTTTAGCACCAGCAAACGATTTTTGCAGGTTTTGGTCATAATTGGCTTAAAAATAAAAGCGATTTGGCGCGGGACTTGACAGCCTCTTTTTTAAGCTTTTGGGATTTGAGAAAAAGCTGGCGGGCGGCAGTGCCTGGCCGGGGGGAGTAGCGGAAGGTGTGGATTTTTTTGAATCCGATTTGTTGACAGAAAGCGAGGGTGCGGTCAAAGTCGGCTTGGGTTTCGCCGGGAAAGCCGACAATAATGTCGGTGCCAAAAGTTAGTTTGACTGGAAGGGATTTTAACCTAGTAAATGTTTTAATGATTTTTGCTCTAGAACAGGGTCGGTTCATAAGTTTGAGGATTTTGTCGGATGCCGATTGGATGGGAATGTGGAGAAAGTGGCTAAGCCGGTTTGAGTATATTTCTTGTGAGTAAAGGCGTATCAGCCTGGAATCGATTGAATTTAGGGGAATCGAGCCGAATGAAATTAGAGGAGCGGCAGTTTGCTTTAGAAGAGTTTCAACCAGTTTTGAAAGACCGGGAGTGTATTGATCGAGGTTGACCCCGGTGATGATGATTTCGCGGTAGCCGCTTTTAAGGGCCGAATTAACGGTGGAAACGGCCGATTTCAGGCTCATAGACCAAAGAAAGGGCCGTTTATAGGGAACAATGCAATAAGAACAAAATTGGCTGCAACCAGATTGAACCCGCAGCAGGTAGCGGCGGGAGCGGCTGAATTTGTCGTCGATTTTTTTGCTGTAAGCACAGGCAATATTAGAGCTAATTAGACTTTCTTTGGCGGGGTTACTTAAGATAACTAATTTATCTGAAAATTTTAGTTTTTGAAGGTTGGCGCAACCGGTGGCGATAACCAGTGAGTTTGGGTAATTTTGCATGGTTTGACGGATTTTTTTGAGTGATTCATATTCGCCTTTTTTGGTGATGGCGCAGGTATTAATTAAGACAAGGTCGGGGTTGGCGGGGTTGGAGTGAAGGCCGAGGTTTTGAAGAATTTGAGAAAGAAGATTAATTTCGGCGGCGTTTACCCGGCAGCCAAAATTGTGGGTTGTGTAGGTTTTTAGATTGGGATGAGAGCGGAAAAGGGATGGAAGGTCGAACGATGAGGTCATGACTTTGGTTTTGAGAGAATTTCCATGAGAATTGAATAGAAGCGGAGATTGTGAATAGTGGCTAACCGGCCGGCGGTGGAATCACCAATTCGAAATAGATGACCAAGATAGGCGCGTGAATAGTTTTGACAGAGGTGACAGTCACAAGCCGAAGAAACCGGAAGGTTGCTTTTATAGTGAATTTCTTTGTCGGGGGTGTAGTAGTGGTAGAAAGTGGGAGAGGAAAGGTCGATTTGGCCGATAGATTTGGCGTCATAAACATAAAGCCTTTTGTGCCGGGCGTCCCGGGTTGGTAAAACACAGTCAAAAATGTGCCAGCCTGAATTTGAAAGGCTGACTATTTCCTGGGGCTTACCAACACCAAGGCCATAAAGCAGGTAGTTCTTTGGGGTGTTTTGGCGGATGGTGTCGGCGACTTCGTAATTAAAACTTCCGTCGGGTTTGATTGGCCAACCGCCGTATCCGAGGCCGTCAAAGCCGATTTCGACTAATTTTTGGGTACAAAGCTTTCTTTGGTCAAGATGATCCCCTCCCTGAACAACTCCCAGAAGATAGGGGGTTTGGTTGGGGCTTAGCTTTTTTTGACGGCAGATTTTGTCAAAAGTTTTTTTGGACTCAATGGCCCATTTTATTGTCCTTTCAACGGTGTTTTGGGCGGTTTCACGGTCGGCTTTCGGTGGAGTGAAGTCGTCTAAAACAACAACCATGTCGGTGTTCAGTTCCATTTGGGATTTTATCGACATTTCCGGAGTAAAGAGAATTTTTTTATGACCGGGAAGTTTAAATATCACGCCTTTGTCGGATACAGCAGCGGGGCCGCCGAATTCTTTGGCCAGGCTCATCACCTGGAAGCCGCCAGAGTCGGAGATGACTCCCCCGCCCCAGTTCATAAACGGGCGGACACCTTTAAATTTTTTAATCAAGGAAAGACCAGGCTGGTTGTAGAGGTGGAGGGTGTTGACTAAAACACCTTTTGTTTTGGTGTTGGTAAGATCGGTAGAATCGAGGGTTTTTAAAACGGCCCGGGTCGCATCGGGGAAGAATACCGGCAGAGGCAGGAGCTGGCCGTTGAGAGTGCGAAAATGAGCGGGAGAGTTCACAGAAGTGATTATATCAGGGATAGAATGGGGAAGAGTGACGGTTTTGGTTTAAGGAAAAAGTTGATAGAATAGAGAGGTATTTTTGGCCGATGTGGTGAAATTGGTATACACGTACGCTTGAGGTGCGTATGCCGCAAGGCGTGGGGGTTCAAGTCCCTCCATCGGCACAAAAGGAGATCGGTAGGGTTGGCGCTGGCCGCGCCCGCCCTCGCGGCCAGCGCCGCAGAGGCTTCGGACAGGGAAAATTCGAGCCGCTTATCTTTTAAGAAGTAGTTCGAGCCGACTTTTTTTGCCATGATTGCTAAATCATGGCAATTATTTTTTGCGCGCGCGATTTTGGCTGCATCAGCGGCCTCTTTTATGAATTCTTTTAGTGGTTCGAGCCAACTCGATCCCTTCATCTTAATTTCCGTAATTTTCTCTTGCAAAACTTTCTTTGTTTTTAATAATTCGTCTTTTTTCCTTTGATAACTTTCGATATCAATAATTTCCTCTAAATAACTTTCAAGTAGTTTATCAAGTTTCTTTTCGAGATCGTTGAGAGTAACCGAAAGTTTTTGGAGTTCGCCACTGGCGAACTCCTTTTCTTTTTCTCCGTCTTTTTCCGCCATTTCCAAAAGTTTGTTAGCCCAGACTTCGGAAAGAGAAACATTGCTTATAAGATCGCGTAACTTTTCCTCCAATTCCTCCTCTCGTAAATATGGTTGGGAACAAATACCTTTTTTCTTTACACAGCGGTAATAGGTGTACCAGACTTCACCTCTGGTTTTGGGATAAAACTTTTTATGTTTTTCGGCAGTAAAGAAACTACCACATTCTTTACACTTGATAAATCCGGTAAAAGCAAATTCGTGTTTTTGCGGTTTCCTATTATATTTTTTCTCTAAAACTTTTTGTACTTCGTCAAATAGTTTTTTAGTTATGAGCGGTTTGTGTTTCCCCTCATAAGTTTCGCCGTAGTAAGTCATTAAACCGTAATAAAAAGTTCGTTGTAACATCTCGCGAATTTGGTTGAAATGTAGTGGCTTTCCATTTCTACGAGTTATCCCGTTTTTGAAAAACAGATCACGAATGTCTTTCATAGAAGAAAATTCGCCAGAGGCGAATTTTCTAAACGACTCTTTCACTAATTCCGCCGATTTTGGGTCAACCAAGATACTTCTAGTATTTCGATCGTTTTTGTATCCTAATGGTGCGTAAGACGGCCAATCTCCGCGGCGAAGTTTGAAATACAATCCTCGTTTTACATTTTCGGAAAGATTATCAACATAATATTTCGACTGCCCAAAGGCAAGGGTTAGGTCAGATCCGGCGGTTGCGCTGGCTGCGCCCGCCCCCGCAGCCAGCGCCTGATACGGCGGCAACAGGGAAAATTCGATTCTATGATCTTTTAAAAAGTACTTCGAGCCAACTTTTTTAGCCATTTGCGCCAGCAAATGGCTGTTATTCTCTGCGCGCGCGATTTTTGCGCATTCCAATGCGCAAAAGATAAATTCTTTCATCCTTTCGATCCAAATGGGATTGTTTTCCTTAATTCTGGTTATCTGGTTTTCAATTAAGCTCTTTTTCTCCATTAGCTCGTTTTTCTTTTGTTTGTAGTTTGAAGTTTCGACAATAGCCTCAAGATATGCTTCAAGCAGCCTGTCCAGCTTCTGTTCTGTTTCCTCAAATTCAAGTGTAAGTCTCTGTAGCTCTGTTTTTGCCTGTTGTTTTTCAGTTTGCGTGTCTTTCTCCAGAAGTTCCAGCATTCTGTCTGCCCACCTTTGAGAGAGGGAACAGCTCTGGATAATTTCCTGAAATTGTTTATGCAGGACTTCCTGTCTGGTATAACCTTTTGCTCCACAGATAAATCTTTTTTTGGTGCAGTGGTAATAAAGATAATCTGCTTTGTGGTGGGTACGTGGGAAATAAAAAGGTCTGTGTTCAGCGGTAATGGCGCAATCACAATAGGCGCATTTGATAAAGCCGGTAAAAGGAAAATCATATCTTTTGATAGGTTTATGGTGCCAGCCTCTTTGTTTTAATATAACCTGGACTTTATCAAACAAATCTTTGGTTATGATTGGCTGATGAGTACCTTTGTAAAGTTCCCCGCAATATTTCATATAACCGTAGTAAAAGGGACGCATTAGAATGCGCCTCACATTACTATTGTTTGGAGGACAATCAGATAATTCATTTTTTAATCCGTTTTCAAAAAAGAAATGACAGATATCCTGTATGGAATATTTGCCGGTTGAATACAGTTCAAATCCTTTTCTAATGATTTTGGCTTCAAAAGGATTAACAATAATATCCTTAGTATTTCTATCGTTGTCATATCCTAGTGGTGCCTGTGCCGGCCAGATACCTTTTTCCTTTATCTTATATTTCAATCCTCTTGCCACATTCTGGGATAAATTATCGACATAATATTTAGCCTGTCCGAATGCGATTGAGAGCATAAAGCGGCCTTGCGGAGTATTCTCAAACCAATGGGTAGGAAATTTCAGAGACACAAGTTTTCCTAGATCCAGAAGGTAAATAATCTTGCCGCCGTCCATACTGTTTCTGGCCAAACGATCGGGATTCCATGAAATGATTCCATTCACCTCACCTTTTTCAATCTGCATGATAAGACTATTAAATATTGGTCTGCCAGGAATTTTAGCTGTTTGGGCTTCTGTCAGAAATTCTGAAATTCCTAGATTTTCTCTTTTGGCAAATTCCTTTAATTCTGAAATTTGCTGATCAATAGAAAGAACCTGTTTTTCTCTCTCGTCTGTTGATTTTCTACAATACGCAATATATTTGATCATTTTTATTTCCCTCCTTTTTCGTTTTTTAACCATTTTTTATTCTTTTACGAGCGTAAGCTCGTACCTTTCTTTTAAGAAAGGTAAATTTTTTGCGCTTTTTCTTTTTACTTTTTAATTCCTTTATTATCGAATTTTCCCTGTTGCCGCCGTATCAGGCGCTGGCTGCGGGGGCGGGCGCAGCCAGCGCAACCGCCGGATCTGACCTAACCCTCCCTCTATATGAGGAAGTTCGAAGCTATTTCAAATCCCAAAGGTAGCGCGGCAAGCGCCCCCACCCGCTTGCCGCGCCATCTCTAACCGCTTTGCGGACTCGAAAAAAGTTGGCTCGAAAAGACAAAATACCGAAGTATTTTGTCTCAAAGAAAAAGCGCAAAAAAATTTTAAAGAACAAAAATCTAGAAAGGCGCAACCGGTGGTCTCAACAAAAGATTGCTCTCTGTTGTCCGATTGCGCCATTCAAAAAAGCAATCTTTAACTTGTTGAGACCAATATAACTATACCAAAAACAAATTTGAAAGTTCAATAGGATTTTTTAATCCAGATTTGGTATATAATTATTCCAATAAGAATAAAGCTATGAGCGAATTTTCAGAAGTAGATCCAACTTATCTTGACAGGATTAAGAATATTCAGCAGAACATTGATGACTTTCCTGAGCGGTTTATTAATTTTCCTCCAAACCAAAAAGCTGGAATTGGAGGAATTGTGTTTGAAATTCCTGAATTGCCCGATACATCTCAATATATCCAAGGATTAAAAAGACTCGTGCCGCAAGCACTAAAGGATTTAACTGGTGTTGCAAGAAGAAGAAATAGTTTTGTAATTTTTGTACCTAGCATTGGGAAGGGAGTTTATATAACGGACGGTGAAAAAAGAATCACATCTGGTGAAAATAATTTATTTGGAAACGAGTGGCGGATTATTGCGGTATCACTTGATGCAATAAGGGAGAATCAAAAAAAGTATCCAAGCACTCCTTGGTATGTACCAGCTTTTGAAACAGTTTTGCATGAATTATATGAAGAAAACATTACTCAAACTGGTGAAACTTCACCACAACAAAGAGAACAAAGCGGCTATGTACAATCTCCACTTGAGCAAAGAGCACGAGATTTAGCAATCACAAAAATTAATGACGTTTTAAAGTTAGATATAGCTGCTGACAACCAAGGATTCGTTTATCTAACGGAAAAATATGACACACTAACAAAAAGCCGACACCAGATAAAGACGAAACTTGAGTCAATGTTAAAAGATGATAAATTGAAAAGATCGCCAACAAGTCATGTCCATAAAAACGATGAAGGTTTAGGATTAACAATAGGAGACGTCTCAGATGGTGAAGTTTCAACCAATAAGGTTCGGGTGGGTTTGGTTGTTGGAAATGGGGCAATTCTGTCTTCGTTACCTGATGTACCCGCAGATGTTCTGATAATCACAGATTACAACCCTTTCATACATGAATGGACGCAATTTACCGCTAACGCACTGTATAAAGCTAATTCCCCAGAAGAATATAGATCTATTGTGTATAGTACTAAAAATCCACTTTATAATGAATTAGTTAAGGAAGGTTTACACCCAGAGGATGGTTTAGCCGATGAGATGAGAGACTTGGGTGAAAGGCATTTTCTTGCAAGCACTCAACGATTTAGACTCTGTAAATCAGCAATTCAACGCAAACAACTGCTAAATCACACAGTGAATCTTACTGATCAAAGAGCGCTACAAGAACTTGCACAAGTGTTAAGCGAATCAAATGCGGAAATTACTTTTGCAAATTTCACTAATGTTTGGGAACATGCAGGTAACGGGTTGGAATCGGCATTACCGATCTTACCATTTAACAATCAAGCTGTAATACTACATTCCTCCCGTGCATATACAGATCGTGACAATCCAAAAATGATGGGTATCTGTAGAGGTTTACGAACCTACATTGATACAGCAAAACCAGCCAACAATTTTTGGCGGAACTATGGTCATTATCCAGGCCGAAGATAGAAATAACTTCTTCCACAAAAATAAAAATTTACTTAATGCTGGCGAAGCCAGCAAAAATCGCGCGCGCAGAGAATATGCGAGGCCGCGAAGCGGCCGAGCGATTAAAGATGGCGCAGCGAGTGGGTGGCGGCACTCGCTGCGCTACCTTTGAGACTTGAAATAGTTTCGAACTTCCTCATATAGAGGGATTGAAAGCATAAATTTTCCTTGCGGCGTATTTTCAAACCAAAAGGACGGAAATTTTAATGCTTGTAATTTTCCGGTATCTACTAAGTAAATGATTTTCCCGCCGTCAATTGAATTTCTGGCTAGTCTATCCGGATGCCAACTGATAATTCCGTTAATTAGCCCTTTTTCAATTAAGGAAATGAGAGAATTGAAAATTGGTCTTCCAGGAATTTTCGCGGTTTCTGCTTCGGTTAGGAATTCAGAAATTTCAATTTTCTCTCTGTCAGCAAATGATTTTAATTCTTCTATTTGTTGATCAATAGACATGATCTGTTTGTCTTTCTCATCTGTTGATTTTCGACAGTAAGCAATGTATTTGATCATATTTTTTGTTTTGCTCTTTTGATTGTGTTTTAAATTTTCGCGCTTTTTCGCTACTTCTTTTTCTTTCCGGCTCGAATTTTCCCTGTCCGAAGCCTCTGCGGCGCTGGCCGCGAGGGCGGGCGCGGCCAGCGCCAACCCTACCGATCTCCTTTTGTGCTCTATTTACGAACAACTTCGAACTATATTTAAAAAGGTAGGCTCAGCCGTCTGACGGCGGCTTCGTCACGCTCCGGCGCGGCTGACGCCGCGCCTCCGAAAAAGTCGGCTCGAATTCGTTTTTCAAACGAAAGAAAAAGCGCGAAAATTTTAAAGAAAAAAACTTAAATGCCCTCACTGGTTGTGCTCGAATCCAAGAGGACTCGTCCAATGAGGGCATTAAAAATCCCCTTGGTTTTTCGAGCACATTTTTATGTTAGCATAAAAAGTCAATTTTTGATATAATCTATGACAGGGTAATCAAAAGCAGTTGGTACAAGACTAGTAAAATAAGTAATGTATCAACTA
>CAZIHS010000031.1:0-7952 GCA_964538765.1 uncultured Gammaproteobacteria bacterium
ACCTAAACACAGGCAGAAACAAATCAAAAAAGCGCCCAAATTACAACGGTGCCTAAATTGCGCCTTACAGGCGCAAAAAATCGCGCGCGCAAAAAATAATTGCCATGATTTATCAATCATGGCAAAAAAAGTCGGCTCGAACTATTCTTTATTTAATCGGCAGCTCTCGGCGGATTTGAATTTTGCCTTTAGGGCGCTCGCAACGGACGGGGGCGTTGCGAGCGCCCCACCTTGCGAATCTGCGATTTCCAAAATGGTGAGTCTGGGAGGACTCGAACCTCCGACCTATTCAATGTCAATGAATTGCTCTACCAGCTGAGCCACAGACTCAAATTGTCAATACTGCTTTTGGTTGTAAACAAAAACTTCTAAGTCTTTAGCGAATTATAGCTCATCAGCCAACACTTCTGGCGACGGAATGTTCGTCGCTAAACATATACTGTTGGCCGCCGCGTTTTTTGTCCTTGGCCATAGTCCAGAAAAAGTTTTTCTTTTTTTTCTTTTTGGAAAATGCTTCAAGCCAAACGCCGGCTTCAGAAATGTTTAGCCTAAAATTACGGACAAGAACGCGGAGGCGGTCGAGAAAGCGGACCTGGTATTGGCTGGCCTCGGTGGTTGGCTGGGCCGCGGCGATTTCGACCTGCTTGTCTAAGCCCTGGCTGGCTTTAACCAACTTGCTGATTTCGAGGCGGAGTTGTTCGATGGTTCTTTCCAATTCTTTTTGCCGGGCATCCATGAGAACCTGTTCTTCTCTTTGGAGATGGTTTACTTGATTGAATACTTCGTTGCCTTTCGAGAAAAGATTGTCTTTTTGCTTATTCAATTCAACGGTTTGGCCTAGTCCAAGAATTCCCTTAAGGCTGAAAAGTGGTGGTTTGGTTGGTTTTGAGTCGTGGTTATACTCCGGGCCTTTTTCGAGAAATTGGCCGTTTTTGGTTAGTTTAACTGTTTTAGGATCTGTTTTTAGCCAGCCACCTGCCATGGGTTATTTTAGCACATTTTGAATTATTTGGAAGCTTGCCGACTATTTGGAGGCAATTACTATAGGTTTTACCAATCCAAGGAGAAAATCGATGACTTTTTGTTGAGTTACCAGGTAGCCGGCCAGGTCGGGATTTGATTTAAGCTGGGGATTTTTTTGGTAGGCGTTTTCCAGCTCTTGATCGGAAGGGGTGATATTCTGGTCTTTGGCAATGTGTTCAATTGCTAAGTTTATCTGCCATTCCTCGCGAGTTTCTTTTTCGACTTTTTGGCGATATTGTTCAATATTTAGCCCTTTTGATTTTAAATAGTCGGTCAGGCTGATGCCGGCCTGAGTGGCCTGATCAATGAGAGAGCTTATTTTCCGGTTGACTTCGTAGGAAATAAGAAGTGGAGAAAAGCTTATCTGGCTTTTTTGAAGCAGAAGGTCAAGAATGGCATTCAGTTGAGAGTCTTTATTATCAGATGGGACGAGTGCGGAAATGCTTGCCTGGTAGTTTGGGTCTAAGGTTAGGGATGGAGTTTCGCAGGCGGTTATTTCTATTTCACAATCTTTGTCGGTAGCTAACGGCGGATTTACGATTTTGACCTGGGGAGGGACAATTGGTTTTAGGCCGTTTTTGGTTACTGCGTCCTGGTATAGCACCGAGGCGAGATTGGAAAGAATGCTGGAAGCGGCGGTTTCAAAAGGATGTTCTGATTTAATGGTTTCAAGAGGGGTTTTGCCCGGGCGAAAACCGGTTGACTGGTGGTTTTTTTGGGCTTCGAGGAGAAATTTCTGGTACTCTTTTTCGATTTCGGATTGAGGAATTGTCAGCTTGATAAGGAAAGAATTGTCCTTATTTTTGGTGATGGCGCTGTTTGGTGGTGACATGAGGCTATGATATCATGAAGTTGAATGAAATTTGGCTGGTGGAAACAGATCGTTTTGGGCTTTTTTTGTTTGGCGGTGATCGCAAACATTTCGTTGGCTTTGTATTATTTAGGGGGGTTTGGATTTGAACAAAATAAACAAAGTGAAAAATTAGATCTGGTTGATTTTGGGCGCAAATCGGTTGTTTTGGCAAAAAACGAAATGTCAGACGGTGGTGGTGAGGAGGGAGTGGGAATAAAGGTCAGTTCGGCCGATGCCAGGCCGGTGATAATTGAGCGGTATTTGGCCAAATATAAGTCACCACTTCTTCCCTACTCCAGTCTTATCTATGATTTATCTTTGGCCTATGGTTTTGATTATTATTGGATAGTAGCGATTGCTCAGCAGGAATCTAATTTGTGCAAAAAAATTCCCGAAAATTCATACAACTGCTGGGGTTATGGGATACATAAGGCCGGGACTTTGAGGTTTGAAAGTTATGAATTGGCGCTGAGAAGTTTTGCGGAGTACCTGAAGAGGGAATATTTCGATAAAGGCTTGAACACGCCCGAAACAATAATGAAGAAATATTGCCCCCATTCCAATGGTTCGTGGGCTTTTGGAGTAAACCAGTTTATTGAAGAAATGGAATCGGGCCGGGTGGGAAATGGTGTGTAGTTGATTTGTATGGTTGACACAGTTATAGTATTTTGATATATTGAGCGCTAGATCCTGGGGTGGCTCCTCTAAAAAGCATACTCCGGGATTTTTTTTGGCCTAAAATTGGCTCTGATTGTTTAAGAGGTTTGTTGAGGCGGAGAAATTGAATTTGTTGATAAATGTTGAGTTGAGGTAAAATAGCAGTCATGGGAATGATAAGCACTTCCGAATTTAAAAAAGGGATTTATGTTCTTTTCCACGAAGAACCGCATTTAGTGGTAGACATTACCTTTGTGTCGCCGGGAAAGGGTTCGGCTTTTTATAGGACAAAATTGAAAAATCTTTTTACCGGCCGGGTGGTTGAATATACTTTCAAATCGGGCGAGAAGGTGGAAGAGGTGCTGGTGGAAACCCACGAGGGTCAATATTCTTTTTTTGACGGTAGTAATTATGTTTTTATTGAACCGAGAAGTTTTGAACAATATTTGGTGCCGTCGGCGGTGGTGGGAGAAGACCGGTTTTATTTAAAAGAAGGAAATTTGTACCGGATTAAGTATTATAACGATCAGGCGGTGGGTTTGGTCTTGCCCAAAAGCCTGGTTTTAAAGGTAACCGCGGCTGAGCCGGGGTATAAGGGTGATACGGCCACATCGGCCACAAAACAGGTAACCCTGGAAACCGGGGCAAAAGTGCTGGTGCCGCTTTTTATCGGCGTTGGGGATGAGGTTTCAATTAACCCAGAGACCGGCTCTTACTTGTCGAGAAAAAACTAGAGTCCAATGTTTTCGTCGATTAGAGGGGGGGTGAATTCTTCCTGTTTTTTAATCTGCGTTTCCAGGTCAATAAATTTTTGGCGGAGATTTTCGGGTATCTGGCTTGATTCGTAAGGGCTGATTTGAGCCGAAGGAAGGATGGGAGTTGGGGTGGGTGGGGTTTTTTGGGGAAGTGTCTTTCGGGCAAAGGTGAAGACTACGCTTAGGACCAGAAGAAAAATTAAAAGTGCGGTTAGACCCATTAATAGTTTTATTTTTGGGTCGTTTCGGCGGGGGGGTTGGACCGGTTGACTGGGGTTTTGACTGTTTTCGTCGATGGATTGGTTTTGAAAAGCCTGGTCTTTGTTCATGGAGAAGGTTTAACTGATGAGGCGATTGATTTCAGATCGTTGACGATCGATTGAAGGTAGTTGGTGGCCCGGTTTAGTTCGTTTTTGGCTTGAGGATAGTTGTTGGTGAACTTTCCGTAACCTTGTTTGGTGTTGATAATTTCCAGAGCTGATTGAAAAGAGGTGGTAATGAGGTCAGACTTTACAGGAAAACTGCTAAACCAATTTTGGTTTTCCGGGCTGACTCCGGCAAGGTTTTGGATTTCAGGGATAAATGCTTTTATTTGGTCCAGGGTTTGGGTTTTTTGGTTTATCTGGTTTTGGACAAGAGCGGCATAGATAGTTTGCTGGATAAGGATATACTTTGATTTGAAGTCTTTGGCCCACCTGGCAATGTCGGTGTCGTTATTAAGCGACGAGACGACGGTGTTTTGTTCGTTGAGCCAATCTTCCCACTTTTTTATTTCAATCTGATTTTTTTCAGTGGCGGTGGGATAGGCAGTTTTGTATTCATCCAGATGGACGCGAAGGGCAATCAGGTAGGTATAAAGCACGTTGTTTTTAGTTAAGAGTGCTTTCTTGGTGGCATCTATTTTGTCCTGAAGGGTGGTGATGGTGCCGTATTTGGTGTGGGTTTGTTTTTTTTCGGTGTAGGTTAGGTAGACCGGTTGATAGAGACTGTATTGATAGAGATAGTCGCTTTGGTATTGCTGAAAAAGGGAAATGGATGGGGTGGGTGAAGGAGAGGAGATGTCGGAGGGGGTTTGGGAAAGGGCCGGTTGGGGGGAGAAAAATGAGCTTAGCAATAGCAAGGAAATAAGTGTTTCGATCACAGTTTAGTTTACAAAAATAGAGGGGAAAATACTATCTGTGTACGCCCAGAGGGAATCGAACCCCCATCACTAGTTCCGAAGACTAGTACTCTATCCGTTGAGCTATGGGCGCTTTTAGGTGGGTTGCGTGGGACTCGAACCCACGACCGACCGCTTAAGAGGCGGTTGCTCTACCAGCTGAGCTAGCAACCCTAATATAGGCATTATTTTAACAGTAATTTGATAGAATAACTTAGTCTTTGTCCCCGTAGCTCAGTTGGATAGAGCGCCTCCCTTCTAAGGAGGAGGCCGCAGGTCCGATTCCTGCCGGGGATACTTTGCAAAAGGCCGCGGTGTTGGAACTGGTAGACAAGCACGGCTTAGGACCGTGTGTCGAAAGACGTGGAGGTTCAAGTCCTCTCCGCGGCACGATAGAAGTTAGGGTTTTGGGTTTTTGTTGCTTTTGGTGATAATATTTGGTATAAGATTTTAATTAATGGTTAAGTTATAGACAACTATGGTGGATAGAGGCCCTCGTCAGCCAGAGATATTTGCTACGGATGTGTGGGTAGTTTCCATGTATCAACAAGCGCTTATTCAAGGAGTTTCTGCTGGTTTTTACACTCCCGACCAGTTTGCAGAATTATATGAGCAATCAACTTCTCCACAGTCGGTTGAATTTCTTTTGCGGGGTGCTGTCTTGAACCGTCGAAAACTTTTGGTAGAATAATTTCCTGAAGTTTTTGAGTAGTTTTTGGAGAAAATTGTCGTTGGGTTGATAAATGGTGGCGGAAGAGTTGAGCGGTGATATTTCGTAGCGGGTTTTTAGGTTTTCCCAGCTGATATAACTACTTTGGCCGGGTGAGGGGTTAACAGTGAAGCTGAATTCAAACTGATAGGAATTTCCCGGCTCAATTTTAATATCTTTTTGTAAACAGAGGGGGTCGAGACGAATGTTTTCTGAAGGTTTGGGGGCCAGGCAAAAAGGGCTTTCGCCCCAAATGGATTCGCCGGTGTTTTTTAGAACAACTTTTCCACTTTGAATTTGGTTGGCGAAAATGATAAATGGAAGGCGCGGGCTTTTTTGGTCAAACGATGTTTTCTGGGCCGGCTGATTTTGGTTTTTGGGCAGGTCGATAAGCAGCTGATACTCGGGGTACAATTTTTCCTTTTGATCGAGCCACGAAAAATGGTCGAATGGAGGATAGGGATAGTTGTAAATAAAAGGAGTGGCCGCTTTAACTTGGGGGTCGGATTGCCAAATTTGAATAGCAAGTTTTAAAAATTGGGAAGTGGTGGCGGTGGTGTAGTAAACGTTGTTGTTGGTTTGCCCCTGACGATGTGGCCAGCCGGTTTCGGTGATATAGACCGGTAAATTTTTAGCTACTCCCAGACTTTTTAGAAAATCGAGTTCCCAGCGATAGCCGGTAATGCTGTGCTGGCCTTTATCGGTGGGTCGGCCGATGAAGCCGTGGTTTGGATATGAATGGGAAGCCAGTCCGTCGAGCAGTTGGAAGTATTCCGGGTTTGAGCTAAATATTTGGCGGTAGGCGGAAGGAGCGGAAACATATTTGGGGGGTTGATCGGGAGCGGCCAGGTCAAAAGCCGGGCCGAGGACTGTAAAGTTGGAATCAAGCTGTTTAAATAGTTTGGCGGCGTAGATTGAAGTTTTGGCGTATTCTTCAATATTAACCTCGCCGCCCCATTCGTTGGCTCGGTTGGTTTCGTTGAAAAGAACAAGGTGGCGTTGGGTGGTTGGCCAGTTTAGTGAGTTGAGAAAGTAGGCTAAAGTGTTTATGTTTTCGGTGGACGGTTTTTGCCAATTGTCACCAACCATGGCGGTGGCGAGCCGAAGTATGGGAATCAGGTGGTGTCGGCGGCATTGGTTGAAAAAATTTTGCCAGGCATTGTGGTCGAGCTGGTCGAGGCGGATAACCAGGGTGATCCAACCCCAATCTCCGCCGGAGCTGTTAATAATAGTTTTGGCCGATTCCAGATCTTGAAGCTGGGTTAAATGAAGTCCAAAAATATTTTTATCAACTGCCTTTGTTTTATCAGGTGAAGCGAGAATGAGGACAAAAGATAGTAAAATAAGAAAAATCCGAAATTTCATGGGTTTATGGATTTTAATATATGACCACCAAAGAAGACATTATTAAAATAAAGATTTCCCGGGTGGAAAAAGAGATTCGGGATACACCATATGACAAAGCCAGTGAGCATCACCACGGGGTTTTGAAGGCGAAATTGGCGAAATTGAAAGAAGAGCTGGTTGGCGGCCTAAAGGGCGGCGGCGGTGGGGGTGGTGGTTACGCCATCAAACATTCCGGGGACGCTTCGGTGGTGCTAGTGGGCTTGCCAAGCGTTGGTAAATCGACTTTGTTGAACAAGGTGACTAATGCCGAAAGCAAGGTGGGAAATTATGACTTTACCACTTTGGGGGTGGTGCCGGGAATGATGGAGTACAAGGGGGTAAGGATACAACTTTTGGATCTTCCGGGCATAATTGAGGGGGCGTCGGGAGATAAGGGTTTTGGCCGAAAGGTGATTTCGGTGATTAGGGCGGCCGATATGGTGGTGCTGATGACTGATATAGACCGGGTGGGCTGGTTGTCGAAAGTTGAAGACGAATTGTACAAGGCGGGAATAAGACTAAATATCAGGCCGCCAAAAGTGTTTATTAAAAGAATGGGAAAAGGAGCGGTTCAGGTGATTGACCCTTATAATTCTTTTAACAAAGAAACGGTGGCAGAAATTGCCAAAGAGATGGGGATTGAAAACGCGCTGATTCAAATTGGGGAAAAAGTGAGTTTGGACCGGTTGATTGACGGGATGAGAAAGTCGGTTCACTATATTCCAGCCATCAAGGTGGTGGCTAAGGCTGATTTAAGCCGGTTGCCAATTGAGAAAATTAAAATGCCGGGTAAGGAAGGGGTGGTGTTTATCAGCGCGGTAAAAGGATTTAAGGTGGAAGAGTTTAAGGAAAAAATTTGGCAGGGTTTGGGGTTGGTGAGGGTTTATTTAAAGATGGAAAGATCGGGGGAGGCGGATAAGAAGGAGCCGCTGATTATGAAAAAAGAGCAAACTTTGGCGGATGTTTTGGGTAAGATTAGTAATCAAATGAGAGATGATGTTTCAAGGGCGTTTATTTGGGGGAAAGAAGCGAGGTTTCCCGGGCAGGAAGTGTCGTTTAAATATCAGGTGTTTGACGAGATGGAGGTGTGGTTTGGGAGGTAAGTAGGTTAAGTAGTTATTGTGTAAAAATGGGAGTCAGGGTTATCACCGCGAGGAGGTACATATAAGGTGATTAAACCTTCGGTTTTTTTGTATTCTTCTCCCCTGTCTCCAGTTAAATTGACTGTAACATTTCCTCCTCGAACCAATATTGGTCCCAATTTCAGATCAGTTCATGATACTTCGTATGATAATAAGCCAATTATCCTCGGAGCGCCATCGAATCGATGATGTGTCCATCTCTCAACTTGAATCGTGACAGACCTTGTTGGCATGATGAGTTCGGAAACGAAGTGCACCAAGATTCGGT
>CAZIHS010000032.1:0-4164 GCA_964538765.1 uncultured Gammaproteobacteria bacterium
GGCTGAATCTCCAAACACCAGCCCAAATCGTTTCCAAGGTCAAGAGTTAGCTACGGCAAGATTATCGGGACAAATTATCTTCTGGAAAATCAGGTAGAGGCCATCAATTTGGGCATTTTTAACTATTGGTTGTCGGTGGGGCCAGTCGAGCTTTGGAACAAAGGGGAAATTTATAATTTTGAGGATGTCAGGCTCAAGATTATGGCAAGGCCTGAGGTTGAGACAACTAACCTGAACTATCAGGGGCTATTGTTCAGATTTAACACAAACGGAAGCCTGAAAGGGCCATATTTTGGAATCAAAACCCCTTGCTGCCACCAGCTTAATGGCCAATGGGTAATTGATTTCGAAATGGTTGATCGTTGGATTAGATTTATGCTGGATTTATAAAACAGAAGTCCGGCAAAAGCGTAAAATACAAACATGGACTATAAAAAATTCTTAAGACCTGGTAATGGGGCCTCAGACATCACCCCTTTATTAAAAGATGATGGTGCTTTTACCAATTTAGTTGAGGACTTAACCAGGATGTTTAAGAATAATGTTCGGGTCGATAAAGTGGCCTGTATCGAGGGCAGGGGATTTTTGCTGGGAGCGCCGGTAGCTTTTGGTTTAAAAGTTGGAATTTGCCCTATTCGGGTAAAAGGAAAATTAAAGAATAAGGTTTTTTCCGAAATTTTTGTTGATTACTCAGGAAATGAGAAAACACTGGAAATTCACTGCGACGCCATCAATAAAGACGAAAATGTCATTTTAATTGACGACTGGGTGGAAACCGGAGCAACCATTAAGGCGGCCGTAAAGTTGATTGAAAAATGTGGTGGAAAGGTAGTTGGAATCGGCGCCTTTATGGATGACTCCAAAGATGGTTTGAAAGAGGAACTCAAAAAGTATAACTATCGCTATCTGGAAAAAGTTGGTAAAGGTAATAAATTTTAATCACACAACACAGATTCAGCCCTTATCTACTCCACTTTCCGTCTTAAAATAATTGACATGGATGTTTTCTAAAGATCACCAAAAAGCCAAACATAACCTTTCCATATTTAAGAGCACCTCTCTTCACCGTTTCATATATATCGCTTGCACACTCAATGTCTTTACAAACTCAATAAATTGGTATATAACATTGAAAATATGAAAAAAGATCAAGTCAGACTACCTCCTGTTGCAACTTGTGCGGCCATCAGTTTTGTCGCTGAAGGAGGCACCTACAAGGTATTTCTTAACGGAGCAACTCCGCCATCTGTTCGTGATCTGCCGACGGGTTCAGAACTAACTTTAACTGATATTTATTGGGGAAAAAGACCAAGTCTAAAACCTAGAAATGGTCGGCTTCCTGCTCCGGCAGCCACATTACCTTATTCTGGATCACGTCTCCCGGCAAATGTTCTCAGTTGGCGCTTAAATCTAAGATAACCCATTCATAACTCGTTTCAAGACTAATTTCGTCTGCCGGTTGATATTCGGGTTTTATTCGGTTACACTCTCTTAATGAGTCTTCATGTTGATGTTCCTGTTGCCGTTGTTTTCACATCCGATCCGAAAAATATCACGGTCAAACCAATCTCTCTTTGTTGGAATGGCCGGGTTTATCAAATCGTCAAAGTCGGATTTCATCACACTTTTCGTCAGGGCAAAACCCTTTACCATGTTTTTTCCGTCGCCAGCCAAAATGCCTTTTTCCGCCTGGTTTTAAACACCGATTCCTTGCTCTGGCGGCTTGAGGAGGTTGCCGATGATCAGTGATCCCGACCTGTCCTTCAACCGTCAGCCGTCGACTCTTATGCACCTCGATCTCAACTCCTGTTTTGCCACCATCGAGCAACAGGCCAATCCTTTTTTGCGCGGCAAGGCTATCGCTGTCGCCGCCTACGCCACCCCCTCCGGTTGTATCCTTGCCCCCTCGGTCGAGGCCAAGAGGAATGGTGTTAGGGTTGGCCAAAAGGTCAGGGAAGCCAGGCTAATTTGTCCCGGTCTTATGGTTCTTCCGCCCGACCCCTGGAAATACCGTTACGTTCACCTTTGCCTAAAACAGCTTTTGTCTCGATACAGCCCCGATGTTGTTCCAAAATCAATCGATGAATTTGTTATCAACTTTGAAAACTGCCCTGGATTTAATCGTGGTCTAATTCAAACCGCCATCGAAATCAAACAAAAAATTAAATCGGAAATAGGGGATTGGCTAACTGTTTCGGTTGGTATCGGCCCTAACCGTTTTTTAGCCAAACAGGCCGCTGGTTTAGAAAAACCTGATGGTTTGGTTGAGATAAACTTTCAAAATTTTTCTTCCATCTATCAAAATCTTTCCCTCCCCGACCTCCATGGTATTAAACAGGCCAACACTGTCCGCCTCAACTCAGCCGGAATTTTTTCCGTCGCCGACTTTTATCGGGCCACCATTGGCCAGCTTCGAGCCGCTTTCCGGTCTGTCTGTGGCTACTATTGGTATCTTCGTCTTCGGGGCTGGGAAATTGACGATATCGAATTTGACCGCCGCAGTTTTGGTAACATGTTTTCTTTACCCCGGCCCCTGGTTTCACCAGCCGAACTTTCACCAATTTTGCACAAGCTTGTTGAAAAATGTTCTTTCCGGATGAGAAGATCGGGCTATTGTGCCCGGGGCGTTCACCTGGCCATTCTCTACCGCGACCACTCCTTTTGGCACCGCGGTTTCAAAACTCAAAAACTTCTTTTTGGCTCTTCCGACATTTATAAACATTTTTACCGCCTTCTTATCAGTGCCCCTCATCTCAAGCCGGTCGCCAACTTGGCCGTTTCCTGTTTTAATTTGTTAAAAAATAGATCATACCAGCTCGACCTTTTTCAAAACATTCAAAAAAAATTTAATTTAATTTCCGCCCTAGACAAAATAAATCAGAAGTGGGGTGATTTTGTCATTATTCCGGCCACAATGCTTGGCACTCAAAACTATGCCCCCGACCGGATTGCTTTTGGCAATATTCAAGAGTTGGAACAGTTCGTTTTATCAAAATAAATCATCTCAAACTAATCTTTGCCTGATATTTACCATAAATAGAAATCTCTGTGCCTACCTCGGCCCAGCTAAATATTTGGGCCACTTCGTCAGTTTTCATGTTTATGCAGCCATGGCTCATCGGGGTTCCAAAATTATTATGCCAATAAGTTCCGTGCAGGCTATATCCCATCCGTTTGGGTACTTTGTCGTTATAAAAAAATAAAATATAGGGAACATTTGGTAAATAATAATAGGTTCCCAACTCCTTTGATCCACCCGACATTTTTTGAGATCTGATTTTAGACCACACCTGAAATGTTCCTGTTGGTGTCCTGTTCCATTTTCCCGAAGAAATCAAAAAATTATAAACCAGTTTCCCGTCCTCATAGGCATAAAGCCTCTGGTTTGTTAAATCAATTTCTATTCTTCGGTTAAAAACCGTATCGGTTTGCGACTCGCCCAGCACCTTCATTTCCAGGCCGGGCACTGCCACCACTTTGTTGTTAAAAACCCCTTTTGTTGCTTTCGGGTCAAAACTGCTGGTTAGACCTTGGGGATTTATGTCATTCTGAAACGAAAACCAGCTCTCCCATTTTTCAAACCCAGCCAAAACTCCACCCAAAAATATCGCCACAAAAGTTAGTAATAGAAACTTTCTTATACTTCAGCTTATCCCATTCTTCAAAATATTTCCAGCCAACCCATTTACTGTTCTTTGAAGATCAAAATAGACTATGAGCCAGGCAACTGCCAGGCTAAAAATTAGCAACCATTGCCACTTTCTTCTCAAATCAACTTTCACCCTTCTATATAAACCGAATAAAACCCAAATGTCAATAGCCAATTAACAAATCAAAAAAGCCCCCGTTTCGAGGGCTTTTTTGAAAAAACATTTTCTACAAGGCACTAAGACAGATTGCGTAAACTGACAAGGTCCAGCTGCCAGATCCAGAAGTCCTGTCGGCCGAAACCGACCAGGTTGTCTCAGAAATCGGCTTACTTGCAAAAATATGGACACTGGATGTGCTCGAATAATGACCACCGCCAATAACTTTTTTACCCTCAGAACAGGTAACTGTTTTGGTTTTGGTGTTGGTGGCCGCGGTATCAGTGGCGCTAACCTGTTCGTAGCCACTCACTCCGTTTAGGCCATTGATTCCTGCCGGTCCCATCGGCCCCGCTGG
>CAZIHS010000032.1:4264-7868 GCA_964538765.1 uncultured Gammaproteobacteria bacterium
TCCTGCCGGTCCCATCGGCCCCGCTGGCCCTGCCGGTCCAACATCTCCCTGTGGTCCCGTCGGCCCTTCCGGCCCCTGCGGCCCAGCCGGACCAATTGGTCCAGGATTACCATCGGCTCCTCCCGGGCCCGCGGGCCCCTGTTCTCCTGCTGGTCCCTGTGGTCCCTCGGCTCCTTGCGGTCCTGCCGGTCCTGCCGGTCCCTGATCTCCCGTTGGCCCTTTATCTCCTGTCGGCCCTTTGTCACCCGTTGGTCCTTTGTCGCCAGTTTCACCGGCAACTCCCTGCGGCCCTTCCGGTCCCTGCGGCCCAACCGCCCCCTGTTCTCCGCCTGCTCCCCGTTCACCCTCTGGCCCTTGCACTCCCGGTAATCCCTGATCTCCCGTTGGCCCTTTATCTCCTGTCGGCCCTTTGTCACCCGTTGGTCCTTTGTCGCCAGGCACTCCTTTCAAATCGATACTTATCAGTTGGTCATTTTTTTGCAATCGGCTTTTTTAAATCCTTCGCCGACCACATACACTGCTCCACTATTTTTTACACACAAGGTTACTGCGGGTATCGGTTGATGCCGGTCTCTAAAAAAATCAAACCATTTCGGCATGTCAATAGCGTTTGCCTCAGAAACCCCCGGTCCAAACAGACCCCCCATCACCATCATCACCGATAAAATCAACTTAATTTTTTTCACTTAATTCTCACCTCCTTATCCATAAACCACTAACCTTAAAGACAAGTGGGCAAGTAGCCTGATTCCTGTTTACAGGAAATCTTTACCAAAATCAGCGGTTGTCAAAACCTGACAAACTCATCTTCCGCAAGGATAGCACCGGTATCCCAAATCGTCAAAAAAAAAATTACTTGCCTCATCCGCCAAAATTAACTATACTGTTTTGAGTCAACCTATTTATTTACCCCACAAACACCTTATTGTTGCAGAATACCCGATTTTCATTAACTCAACCCATTAATTATGATCAAGCCAACTCCGGAAAAAGCCCCCTCATTATATAAACTTTTGAAAAGTTTTGCCTATGCTGTTGTTGGGCTTTTCACTGGTTTACAACAGCGCAACTTGAGAATCCATTTTTTGGCCGCCATTGTCGTCATTGCCGCCGGCCTTGTAAAACAGCTCTCGGCTTTTGAGTGGATCGTTGTTTTTGTGGCAATATCTACCGTGATCACTGCCGAACTTATCAACTCTTCAATTGAAGAAACCTGCAACCTTCTCAATCGTAAACTTAAACTTGATTACTATGACACCTATCACCCCCGAAATCTTTCGGCCGCCGCAGTATTTTTTGCCGCTTTTATGGCCGCATTTATTGGCCTGGTAGTATTTCTATACTAGCAAATATTTCCACCATCCCAACAGCCACGCCAAAACTAACAATATTCTAAGCCATCGTTCTGCCCTAACCACTTCTCCTGTTTGAACATTCCTTGGTGTATCTTTTTTGTATTCTAAAAATACAATTGTCAATCCCAGCCACACCCCTGCGGCTGTCATTCCCGCCAGCACATCGGTTGTCCAATGCACCCCCAAATATATTCTCGAAAAAGCCAGTGCTATTATCCACCCGGTTCCTAAAACCGTTCCAACCATTTTTTTCCACCTGCTGCCCGCCACTTGCCACCAGTAGTAAACAACTAAACCGTAAAATACAACGGCAAAATAACCGTGCCAACTGGGAAATGCATAACCGTTTACCTGAATCAACGCACTTTCTACCGGCGGCCTTCCCCTTTCCAAATAAAATTTTAAAAAAGTGATAAATGCTCCCCCTCCCGCCAAACCCATCACCATTGACAAAAACAACCTTTTTCTCTGCTCGGCCAACAACAGCAGCCCGAAAAGAATTTCTCCCCAAGCCACCATTCTTAAGTTAGCTCCAGTGGTAATCAGAACCATCAGACGGTTCAGGCCCGGGCTTCTAACTTCTGTCATCTGCCGATAAATCGGCATATCCAACGCCATTAAACCCTCTGTCTCAACATAATTATCAATCAGCTTTATCAGCAAAAAACCCGACGCCAAAATAAAAAACCCGGTTAAAAACCAAAATCTGTCAGTTAAACGGTTTCTAGTCATTTTTAAACCTAAATTGTAGAAAGCCAATGGAGCCTTGCTGCCCATTAAATTCAGCGCTCAACCATTGGCGCCCGCCTTCCCTCAAATCCATTTTAAACTATTCGACCCCTCAACCCCTTTCACAAATAACGCAGAATATTATTCTGCCATTTCCTGCCGGCAGAATGCTATACTAACCAAATAGCAGTTGGCCGAAAAGGAGGAATTATGGAACAATCTATTCAACCAAATCAAGTTTTTGACTCACAGGTTAAATACGCTGGTTTTTGGCAAAGATTTTTGGCTTCATCCATTGACGGAGCAATTATTATATTATTTGGAATAGGTTTAAGTTTATCTCTAGGCGGAAATTATTTTTCATCAGACACACAAAGCCTGCCACAAGTAGTTAGTTCTGTTGTTAATCTTTTATTTTCGACTTTGTATAGCGTCTTTTTCTGGGTAAAGCAGGATGGCGCCACTCCTGGTAAGAAGCTACTAGCAATTAAAGTAGTAAAAACCGATGGCAGTGAATTATCCTATGGTACTGCTGTATTAAGAGGACTTTCATACATGGTTTCATTTGTTCCTCTAGGTCTCGGTTATCTTTGGGTTGCTTGGGATAAAAACAAGCAAGGTTGGCACGATAAACTCGCTCAGACCTATGTTGTGAAGACTGAAAATAGATCTAGAGCGGGCCTAGCGATCTTTTTATCTTTATTATTCTGGGTCATATTTCTTGGAAGTGCTTTAATCTCTGGAGCAATAGATGAAATGAAAACTGGTGACTTTAAGAAAAAAATGCAGGAACAGATTATAGACACCCGTCCTGCTCAGTCTCAAAAACAATATAAAGAAGGTATGTCGCCCGAAGCAAAAAGCCATTACGAAAAAACTCAAGAATTATATAAGGAAATGCGGGGAAATATCGGTAATCCCGAAACAATCAAACCCATAGCTAATGAAGCAATCAGAGAAGCGAAAAAAGCAGTCGAAATTGATCAGAATAACCCCCTTCTTTGGTCTAATCTTGGAGATGCCTATACGTGGCCAAATACTGTGGGCACATCGGAAGATGGGCTAAATGCTTACAAAAAGGCCGAAGAGTTGGATCCGACTAATGTTGTTTATATAAACTATGTAGGAGACCAACTAATTAGAATGAATAGAAATGGGGAGGCTGTCTTACAGTTTCAAAAAACGCTTAGAATGACAGATACTTCAGGATTTGCCCACTTAAGCATTGGTAGGGCTTACAAAAATCTGAAGGTTTTTGACGAAGCAAGAAAGCATTTCCAAAGGGCAATTGAGATTTTTCAAAAAGATAATAAAGACGGTAAATATGACGATGAAATCTTAGACGCCCAGAAGGAACTAGCGGGAATCCCCAAATAAAAATATAAACTATCCTAATTCAGGCCATACCACCCATTGAGATAAAAGTAGAAGAATCTCAAAAATAAATTATTATGTCGCTTTTGGAGAGTTCATAAGACCTAACTTGAAACTACCGGCGTAAGCCGGTGGAGGAAGTTCTC
>CAZIHS010000033.1:0-7734 GCA_964538765.1 uncultured Gammaproteobacteria bacterium
AAACTAACTATTAACAGATGTAGAATCTGTGTCTAGTTTAAGGGGTACCGGTCACCTCACCATTTGGGTATTATTCAAAAAGATAAAACCAGGCTCGTTTCAGGACTATTTTATACTTGGCGCCATCTGGGCCTTAACCGCCATAATTTTTGACTATTTTTTTCTTGTCAGGCTGTTTAAACTGGCCGATGGCTACTATAAACTCGACGTATATCTCTACTACCTTATAACCTTCATTCTCCCTCTTCTTTTTGGTTGGAAAAAGTTCCATTAACTGAATTAACGATATATAAGCCACCTTTAACCAAACAAATCCATTAACCGCCAACCAATAAGTCAAACTTTATAAAACATTAAATGATATAGATACTTAAATTGCCTCTATTCTGTAAAATGAACAATTTTGGAAAATCAATCAGGTTAAAAAACGGTATTGAAATACCTCGACTCGGCTTGGGGGTTTGGAAAATTGATAACTCGGAAGTCAATCGGGCTGTAGTCTGGGCCTTAAAATCAGGATACCGGCACATCGACACTGCCAGTGTTTACAAAAATGAAAAAGGAGTTGGTTTGGGAATACGCGAAAGTGGTTTAAGCCGGGCCGACATTTTTGTTACCACTAAATTGTCGGTTTTCGATTTTATTAGACCAGAAACCGCCTTTTACCAAAGTCTCTCAAGGCTTGGTATGGACTATGTAGATTTATATTTGCTTCACTGGCCGTTTTTTGGCTGGAAAAACGCCTGGAAAACGCTTGAAAAAATATACAAAGCTGGCAAGGCAAGGTCTATTGGCGTCAGCAATTTTGGCATAAAGCAGTTGGAGTCTTTGAAAAAAATATGCGAAATTGGACCTATGGTAAACCAGGTTGAACTAAGCCCGTTTTTAAACCGGGCCGGCCTGGTTGATTACTGCCATTCAGAAAAAATTGTGGTCGAGGCCTACAGTCCGCTAACCCGGGCCAAAAGGTTGAAAGATCAAAGGTTAACGGTCATTGCCGATAAATACGGTAAAACATCGGCACAAATTATGATTCGCTGGGGGCTTCAGCACAATTTTGTGGTTCTTCCAAAATCAGAAACAAAAGACCATATCGAAAACAATGCCGCGGTATTTGACTTTAAGCTTGCCGAAAAAGACATGCAAAAACTTGACGACATGAACGAAAATTACAGTGCCCTGCTACCCGGCTGGAGCCGGAAAGATTAGTCCGCAACGTTTTCACATTCATTGATAAGAGTAAAATCGTTTATTTTTCAATTACCGCGGTGCAAAATTTACATCTTCTGGCTTTTACAGGAATTAAACTTAAACATTCCGGGCAAGTCTTATCCTTTGGGTCTTTACTTTTATCCTGGCTGATTTTTGCCATTAATTTATTCATTGGTGTTACTACCGCAAAATAAATCACAAACGATACGGTCAAAAACGATAAAAGCGAGTTAATAAATACTCCTACCATAAACTTACTATTGTTGATGGTAAAAAACAGACTGGAAAAATCTGGAGTTCCTCCAAAAGCACCGATAAGCGGAGTTACCAAGTTGGCTACCAATGACGACACCACATTTCCGAAAGCCACCCCAACCACCACTCCCACCGCCATATCTACCACGTTACCTTTCATAATAAATTCTCTAAATCCTTTCAACATTTTGTTAAATTAACTTCTAAACTGTATGCAAGTATAGCCCAAATCCCACTTAATATAAATCCCTGTTTTTTTAATCTACAGATTCTTCGGGCAGTTACACCGGCCAATTTGCTATTACTTATGTTAAAAATCTTAATCCAACCCTCTATAATAACCTTAAAACTATGAACCAGGGCCCCAGGCTTTTTAAAGGCGAAGAATTTACCGGCCAGAAATTTAACGGCACAGATTTCTCCTCTGTCGATTTGAAGTTTACCCTGTTTATAAATTGCCAATTCGTAAGCTGTAATTTTAGCCAAACTATTTTTAATCAAACTTCTTTTGACAATTGCCGTTTTATTGGTTGCTGTTTTAGCGGAGTTGACTTCTCAACTTTAAAGATAAACAAATGCCATTTTGCCGACACTTTGTTAAACTTCACCACTTTTCACCAGTTTAAAGACAATTTTGGCCGGCAACTTTATAAGTTTAATCTTGGCCGATGTTCCTTTGCCCGGTGTAATTTAGACGAGTCTACTTTCAATTTTTGTAGTTTACTAAAAGTAAAATTCGAATCTTGCTCGTTAGTAAAGACATCCTTCATCAAGTGTGACCTGACCCAGGCCGACTTTTCCTCCTCCAACATTGAAGCGGCTATGTTTTCTGGCTCAACCGTTAGAAATACAGTCTTGGGAATTGATGGTTTTGTCCAGTTTGGCTCTTCGCATGGCTTTGTATTAAAACCCGTCAAAAGTTAAAGACGAATAAAAAAGGTCAGCCCCATGGCCAGGGCCGCAAGCCCCATTCCCACCACAGTTAACCAAACCAAAGCCTTCGATACCGGCCCGCTTTTGTTTTTGCCCATGATATTTTCACTTTGAGCAACCTTGGCAATTATAAATAACAAAGGCACCGCCAACACTCCGTTTATTACCGCCGTAAACACCAGGGCCCTAATTGGATCAATGCCGACAAAGTTGATTAATAGCCCGATTATGGTCGCCAAAATAATTATTCCATAAAAACCATGAGCTCTTTTAAACTTTAAGTTAAAACCTTCTTTCCAGCCCAAGGCTTCTGACATGGCATATGAAGCCGAGCCCGACAACACCGGCACCGATAACAGCCCCAGCCCAACCACTCCCACCGAGAACAACACTTTTGCCAAATAGCCGGCGTTTGGAAAAGTGCGGACCAGTGGTTCAAGCGCCACCGCCGCCTCTGCCGACGTCCGAACATCGGTAATACCGTTTTGATTTAGCACCGTTGCCGCCACCACTATAATGCACCAGGTGGCCAGCTCGGAAACAAACATTCCTGCCGCGGTGTCGATCCGAAGATTCCTGATAAAATTTTTCGACACCTCGGGCTTTCCGTTTACCACCTTTATTTCTTTTTCCCTCTCCTCTTCTACTTCCTCCGACGCCTGCCAGAAAAACATGTAGGGTGAAATTGTCGTTCCCAACACCCCGGTAATAATAAACAAAAAAGCGAAAGAAAACTCAAAATGAGGTACAAAAGTATTTTTTATAACTTCCCCCCAGGGAAGGTGGATAAGTAGAGCTGTAAGCGGGTAGGAAATAAGTGCCAGTGCCAACCACTTAAGAACTCCGGCGTATACTTTGTAACTTGTCAATATTTCCATCAGTAAAACAAAGACTGTAAATCCAAGGCACCAAAAGGCAAAACTTATCGGAACCACCAGTTGCGCCGCCGCCGCCATCGCTCCCAAATCTGCTCCTATATTAATTGTATTGGCGACTAAAACCAAAATACAAACCGCGTAGACAATTTTTTTAGAATAGTACTCTTTTATCACTGCCACCAACCCCTTCCCGGTCACAGCCCCAATCCTGGCGCACGCTTCCTGAACAGCCGTTTGAAATGGAAGCATAAAAACTGCTGTCCACAGCTGTCCATATCCAAATTGAGCACCTGTTTGGGTATAAGTTGCAATCCCCGACGGATCGTCATCGGCGGCCCCGGTAATGAGTCCTGGACCCAATATTTTCAAAAACCGGCGAAAGCGGCCATTCAACCCCATGGCACCATGATACCCAATTCTACTTAACTGTGTCTATCAACAAAACCGGTGCCTTTCAAAAGACACCGGTTTAAATTTTTCTGAGCTTACAAATTTTTTTAGTATTTGCTGCCGCCGCCGTATCCGCCCTGCCTTGGTCCACGGGAATAATTATCGTCTCTTCGAGGTGGTCTGTCTTCCATTGGCCTGGCCTCGTTAACCTTAATTGTTCTGCCGTCTAGCTCTTTTCCGTCCCACATTTTTATAGCCGCATCCGCCTCTGCATCTGTTTTCATCTGAACAAATCCAAAACCTTTAGACTGACCGGTTACTCTGTCTTTAATAATTGTTACCGAGTCAACTTCGCCCGCTTGAGAAAACGCCGCTAACAAACTATCATCGGTGGTTTGAAAAGACAAACCGCCAACATACAACTTTTTTGCCATTTCTATATAAAACTAATAAATGTAGCGACCCCTCTTTTTCAAAAAATCCCTACGAACCAATTATACCTTATTTAAAGACCAATAACCAAACAGTACGGATTACCCGTAAAATAAGATATAATACAGGATATAATTATTTTGGTAATTTCCCTTTGGTAAAACCTATTCTTCTTGACGTCCTCATAGTTTACAGCGAAAAACTCGCCTTCAGTGCCTCTGACCATCTTTGTAATAGCTCGACTCCGTTTTCAAAGCCCCGCTCAAATCAGTCCTACAACACCGTCTATAGTTATTTCCTAGAAGTTTGCCGAAAATTCAACCTGAAAGCCGCTTTTACCACTTCTGCCGATATCATTGGTGCCGGCCACTGTCGTTCGTTTTGGATCTACAGCCAGAAAAATCGGCAATTATTCGCCATCTGCTTCCCCTCCAACAGTTTATTGAAAAGCAGTAACTAGGCCGATTAAAATAGCGAAAAAAGTTGCCAAAACTTATATTTGTTTTGGAATATATTTCCCCGGTTTTCCAAATAAGAAATACCTATCCGGGCTTTCAAAGAGGCTGGTCTGGAAAAAACCAGCCTCTTTTATTTATCCCTTCACTTTGGCATATGTTGCCAGAATCAGCAGTATTACTGCCGACACCGCCCATATTTCCACAGGTGTCAGGATCTTTGTTAGAAATCCGGAAGCGATAAGCCCGGTTGCTCCGCCCAATGTCCACATTGCCGACCTGATCGAATTTGCGGTTGATCGGTAATGATTTTCGATGTGGCGGTTACTATAGGTAAAAAGTATTGGCCTGATTGCTCCCCGGCCGATCTCGTGGAACGAGAAGAACGTTGCCACGGGCCAAAAGCTGGGCCACAAAAACGGCAGTAACATTGGTGCTCCTATCAGGGCTATTGCTTTAGCCACGCTGCTGCCGTTGGTTTGTTTCCGGGCCCAAGCCGCCCCCACCGCAGTTAACACCGCAATTGGTATCCACATCAGCCCCAGCCATTCCTGTTTTGCTCCAAGATCCTTAAACGTCACCGACCAGAACATGTTAAAGGGCATCACACACATTCCCAGCCCAAAGGCTACAATTATGGTGTAACGCAGTCTTGAGCTTTTCAGTGTCAACCTGGTTACTTCGGCAACTGATGGAGCTCTTTCGGCCTGCTTTTCAGCTTTTGGTTCGCTAAACTGCCCAAGCATTTTTTGGGCTATTATCGCCACCAGGGCACCGCTCACTCCTGCCGCCACCCAAGGCCATTGCAGTCCCCAGCTGACCCCCATTATTCCACCCAAAATTGCGGTTGGGATAAATACTATTGGAGCCACCGCGCCGGTAGTGCTCATGGTTTCGTGGGCAACTTTTTCGTCGGTAACGTTTCTCAGCCACGATTCAAGCGCTTCCGATATCAGCGCGTGTCCGGCCGCTGACACCGCCTCGGCCATAGCAAAATGCCAAAAAGAATTTCCGAGTGAGTAGACCAAAAACCCCCCGGCCCAGGTCCACAATCCTGCCACATACACCCTTCTTTGACCAATTTTGTCGGCCAGTTTTCCAGTAAACGGGTCTAGTAAAAAGGATAGAACCATGAAGACAGTATTGATCAGGTTGGCCTGCTGTAGGCTCATTCCCCGGTCAACCAAAAACAACACGTAGGTGGAAAAAAACCACCCCGTCGCCAAATTGTTCATCAACACCGCCAACAAATATGCCCGGGCCTCGGGTATTGCCCAAAGCCGCTTTAGTTGATCAACTAAAGCCCTCAACTGGTATTTCATTGCATTTCCTTTCTTTCTAACTGTTAAGGTTCCGACTCGGCCAAAGTACAGCCATATAAGCGCCATTGCTTATTGAGTCGGAAAATCTCCAAAAAGACGATACTAAAAAAGCCCCCTTTCGGAGGCTTTTCTGATTCAATAATTAGAAATTAATTACCGCTTTTGGCCTCCTTGTCTGAATTGGTGACAGCCCAAACCATCCGGTTGCAAATGCCACCGAGTTTGTCGGTTTCAAGCGATCTTATTTTATAAGTCATACGGCAGTTTATCATATTATAGGTTTTATTGTAAACAGCCAATTTTCACACCGTTTTTCAATTAGAAAATTTGTGTTGATGCGGCGATTACTTTCGCCACATAATTGTGTTATATTTCAGCCATGGCCAAGCTTCTTTCACCGTCCCAGTACCCTTTGTCAAACCCCCGTATTGATGGTTGGAAAAAGCTTGAAAAAGTCGGTGCCCGAATTGTTGACATTTTTGTTTTTCCTCAAGACGTATTTGACTACTTTTTTAAAAACCAAAAACTTCCCGCTGATTTCATAAAAGAAGTTGAAACCGTCGCCAAAAACATTATTGAAACCAGCCCCTCGCATGCCGCTCTGGTTCGGCGTGCCTTCGTTGTTCCTGGACTCGAAAATCCACCCGGACCTCGTTTCCTTGGACTGACCACTTCCGACAAGGTTATTAATGCCATTTGCGACTTGTTTCAGTTCGCCATCAGCCAAAAGTACAATCTTGTACCCGGAAATCAAATCAGTGGCTGGATTGAGCCCCCTTCGACCGTGCTAGATCTCGATCGGTTTGAAAATAACCCGGCCAACACTATTATTCCCTATGGCGGTTATGGAATTTCAGAAAATGGCAGGATTATTATTTACTCGGTTTTTGGGATCAATGAAGGTGTTCAGTCGTTATCGGCCGATAAATATGAAGTAGAGTTTCGTCGTGGAAAAGCTTATATCAGCCGCAAAGAAATCCCCCAAAAAAACGTTATGCTTTGCACCACCAAAGAAACCGGGGTCAAGCTTTTTTCTGTCCCTATCGATTTACAGTTTGACCAGGTTCTTTCCGACGCAGAAATAACCGAAGTAGCCAGAGTTGTTTTTGAATTGTCCCAAAAATATGGCCCCCAGCGGGTCGAATTTTCCACTGACGAAAATGGTATTTGTTTTAATGAAGTCGCCGACTATTGGAAAGATCAGTCAAATAGTAAGTCGACTAAGATAGATATCAAAGGTGCTGTTCAAACCATCAATTCTCTGGCCGATTTTCAACATCTTTTAGCCTACCCATCTCAAGATTTGTTGTCTGGAAAAATCATAGTCAAAGTTGGCGAAAATATAATTGTTAACCGTGACTATGATGTTCTCGGCGCCCTGGCAGCATTTAAGGATAATTTGTATGTTTTATACCCCGGTGTTGCCGCCACCCAACATGCTATGCGCGTTCTCACCGATAAGGGTCACAAAGCCTTCCTTATTGGAAATCAAAAATTTGACCAAAACGACAGCGTCCAAATTGTGGTTAACGGCGCCAAAGTTCGGGTTACCAACCTTTCAAAAACCCAAAACCAAGATCTCGTCTCGCTTTGGGATGCATCTTTATTGGGTGTTGAGCTTTGCGGCGGCAAAGCCGAAAGACTATCAAGATTAAAAATTCTCGGGTTCCAGGTTCCTCATGGAGTTGTTCTCACCACCACACTTTATGATAAGTTACTTGTCAAACTTGACATCACTTCACCTCCGAAAGCCGAACATTTTCCCGGCATATATCAGGCGTTAACCAATCAACCTGTCGAAATTTTATACCCCTTTAACTCAGGTTTGAAAGTTTGCCTCGGAAGCTAGTCTAAAGT
>CAZIHS010000034.1:0-7638 GCA_964538765.1 uncultured Gammaproteobacteria bacterium
AAGCACAGCTTGAATTAGAGTAAACCGGCTGCGTAAGCTGCCGGTATTTCATATCTTTCAACAATTTCACGGAATAAACCAACCTCCTTTCCCCAAATTTTTTCCACTATCTCTTCATCTGTCATTTTGACTATTTTATCTTCTCCCTCTTGAAGCGCAACTAATTATCTACTACACTATGTCGTAGATGAAAACTCAACTTCTTGGCTGTCTTGAGAAACGGATTATGGAAATTCTTTGGAGTGCCCCTCATCCTCTTAAACCATCCCAAATCAAATCAGAGCTTAAAGACAACCACGCCTACACCACCATTTCTACCGTTTTAAAACGAATGTCAGATAAAAAAATGGTTCGTCGGTTTTCAAAAGGCAAATATTTTGTCTATTCTCCCCAGGCCAGCAAAAACCAGTTTATCCAATCCTGTCTTTGTCAAATCTATCAAGACTTGGTTGGCCAATATGGCCGCCTTGCTGTTGGTCAGTTTGCCAAAACCATCAAAACCCAGCCCTCCCACCTAAAAACTCTTAACCATTGCCTTTCCTGCGCCTGTCCAAACTGTCCCGACTGTGGCAACGACTGCTCCTGTCGCCAACATCCCATTGACAGTTAATAAAAATCTACTACACTCTGTAGTAATCAATGGCTTTCACTACTTCTACCTACCAAATAAATGGCCTCAAGTGCGCCTCCTGCCAGCTTCTAATTGAAAACACTCTCTCCGACCTTCCCGAGGTTAAGTTTGCCAAAGTCTCGCTTTCCTCCCGCACCCTTGTCCTTCGTCATTCGTCTTCATCTTCTTTTTCTCCAGAAAAACTAAACCGTCTCTTTTCTTCCCATGGCTATACCTTCTTTCAAGGGCAAAACCCCGCTGCCTGCCAAGTCCAGCCTCCGCCAAACCCGCTCTACATTTTTATCGCCAGCCTTGTCTTTGTCTTTGCTTTCGTCCTTATCCACCAGTTCAATCTTGCCGCCCTGGTCTCTGTCAACTCAACCTCTTCTCTTCCTGTTTTTTTTCTTTTTGGTTTGCTCGCTGGATTTTCCACTTGCGCCGCTCTCACCGGTGGCCTGCTCCTTTCGCTTTCCCGCTCGTGGCAGTCAAAGCCCTTTTCCCACCTCAACTTTCATCTTGGTCGCCTCTTATCTTTTACTCTTCTTGGTGCCCTTTTAGGTTCGTTAGGGTCGGTTTTCCGTCTTTCTCCCACCTTCACCGCCACCCTGATCATTCTGCTGTCTCTTGGTATGATTATCTTGGCTCTCCAGATGCTTGGTTTCCGCTCGCTTCTTTTTATTCCTCTCCGTCTTCCTTCTCGTCTCACCCGGCCTCTTTCAAGTCCGGCCATAGCTGGTAAGTTTGGTCCTCTTTTAATCGGTGCTCTCACTTTTTTTCTCCCTTGTGGCTTTACCATTACTGCCCAGGCGCTTGCTCTGGCTTCCGGCAGCTTTCTTTCCGGAGCTTTAATTTTGCTTGCCTTTGCGCTGGGCACTTTCCCGGGCCTGCTTTTAATCAGTCTTTCCAGTCTAAAATTTTCCGCCCACCCCACCCTTTCCTCCTATTTCACCACCACCGCCGGCTTTATAGTTCTCTTTTTTGCCCTTTTTAATCTCAACTCCCAGTTGGCAGTTTTAAACATCCCAAATTTTGGCGACCTTTTGGCTTCGCCTGGTTCTTCTCTTTCCTCCGGCCAAGACCAGGATCTTCCCCCCATCATCAACGGCCGTCAGCTTGTCAAAATGAACGCCTCTTCTTCTGGCTACACCCCCTCTCGGCTCAAAATCCGGTCCAAAATTCCCGTTCGTTGGGAAATAACCGATCGTGGCACCAGCGGTTGCACTAATGCCGTTATCTCCAAAGATTTATTTGATGGTCCTATCGATCTCGTTCCAGGCACCACCAGTGTAAAAGAGTTCACTGCCAGCCGCCCTGGTATCTATAAATTTTCCTGTTGGATGGGTATGGTTTCGGGTACTTTTGAGGTTGTTGACTAACCCATGGCTTCCAACGCACCCAAAAACACGGTTTTTGATATCACCGGCATGCATTGCACCGCCTGTGCCTCCATCATCGAGCGCTCGCTTTCTCGGCTTCCTGGAGTAATTTCCGCTTCTGTAAACTATGCAACCAGTAAGGCCTCGGTTCACCACCACTCCGCCAAAGTATCCGTCGGGCGCCTTGTTTCGGCCATTTCTTCGGCCGGCTATCAGGCTTCAGTTTCAGTTCCTGGTCATCAGCTTGTCGACTCCCAAAAACGCCAAAAAGAGATAGGTTATTGGCGCCAGAAACTTGTTTATGGTGTCGTTCTCAGCGTCCCCCTTCTGGTTTTTATGGCCTACGATTTTTTTCGGCTTCCCTTTTCTGCGGTTGTTATGCCCTTGGCCGGAGCCATTTCTTTTTTCCTCACCACTCCCGTTCTGTTTCTGGTCGGTCAAAATTTTTATCGCGGTTTTTTTACCGCCCTTAAAATTGGTTCGTTTACCATGGACAGTCTCATTTCGATTGGCACCCTAACGGCCTACTTCTATAGTCTCTACAACTATTTCGTGTTTTATCAACAAAGTGGTTCATTTATCGGTCTCGATGGCATGAAGATCGACCACCTGTATTTCGAAGTGGCCGCCCTTTTGGTTACTTTTGTCACCTTTGGCAAGTGGCTTGAAGCCCGGGCCAAAGCCGAAGCTTCGGGTGCTGTCGAAAAGCTAATCGATCTCAGGCCAAAATCAGCCCGTGTTCTCCGCCACCACAAACTTTTAAACTTGCCTTTGGAACAGGTAGTTGTCGGTGATATAGTTGTAGTTCGTCCCGGTGACAGTCTGCCCCTTGATGGCCGGGTTGTTTCCGGTTCAAGCTTGGTCGACGAGTCGATTCTAACGGGTGAAAGCATGCCAAACCTCAAAAAGGTTGGTTCATTGGTTTATTCCGCCACCATCAACCAAACGGGCAGTTTTAACTTTAAGGTCACCAAAACCGGCGATCAAACCCTGGTTGCCCAAATCGTCCGCCTTATCGATCAGGCCCAAAGTTCCAAGGCCCCAATTCAAAATTATGCCGACCGTGTCTCCTCGTTTTTTGTCCCCTCAGTTTTATTTCTTGCCTCCTTGTCGTTTATTTATTGGAATTTTTTTACTTCTGCCGGCCTCCAATTTTCCCTTCTTACTTTCATTTCAGTTGTTGTCATTGCCTGTCCCTGCGCTCTTGGTTTGGCCACTCCCACTGCCGTCGTGGTTGCCACTGGTGTTGGCGCCAAACTTGGCCTGCTTTTTAAGGGTGGCCAGCCGCTTCAAACTGCCAGCCTAATTGACCTGCTAATTTTTGACAAAACCGGTACCCTAACCCGTGGCCAACCCCAGGTCACTGATTTTATCAATCATTCTCGGGTTTCCGATTCAAAACTTTTATCAATAATCCACCAGCTGGAAACGCTTTCTGAACACCCCCTGGCCCCGGCCATCACCAAGTTTTGTCTTTCAAAAACCACCCCTGCTCGCCATTCTATCTCCCGTTTTCAGTCCCTTCCTGGCCTTGGTCTTTCTGCTCTCGTCAACCGCCGTCAATATTTTCTTGGAAGTCTAACCTTGCTTGCCAAACATCATCCCGATTTCCATTCCAAAATAGATAATCAGTTTCAAAAATCTGCCAAAACAATCATCTATTTTTTTGACTCCCAAAAAGTTTACGCCACCCTGGCCGTCTGCGATCAGCTAAAACCAGCCGCCGCCGAAGTTGTTTCTTCCCTTAAAAAACAGGGGATTTCAGTCTACCTTATCACTGGAGACAATTCCCAAACTGCCGCCGCCATCGGTCAACAGGTGGGTTTGGACAAAGACCACATCATCAGCCAGGTTCTGCCATCCCAAAAAGCCGATTATGTGAAACAATTTCAAGCCGCCCGGCACCACGTAGCTTTTGTTGGCGATGGCATCAACGACTCTCCTGCACTAGCCCAGGCCGACCTTGGTATCACTCTTGGTTCTGGTGCCGATATCGCCCTTGAATCAGGAGATGTTGTCATTATGAACAATAACCTCAGTTCCGTCCTTACTGCTTTAAAGCTGGGTCGTCACACTCTTTCCAAAATCAAACAAAATCTATTTTTTGCCCTTCTCTACAATGTTTTGGGGATTCCTATTGCTGCCCGGCTATTTGCGTCCTATGGCCTCACCCTCAAGCCGGAATTAGCCGGTTTAGCCATGGCTTTTTCATCGGTTTCAGTCGTTCTCAACTCACTAACCCTTAAATACTTCTCCCCCGGCCAAAAAAACTATCCCTCCCTTGTTGCCCCTTATTTCATTACCTTTTTCTTTCTATTTCTTTTTTGGCAGTTTACCCGCCTCTCTTCCCTTGCAGGTTAAATCCAAATATTAGTTATAATTTCCTAAACCACCTATGCTCCCGTCCCAATATTTATATTTAGCTCTATTTCTTCCCTACGTTTTTCCTCGGCCGACTTTTGCTCAATGTCCTGTCTGTGTTGTCACCGTTGGTGGCGGCATGCTTCTGGCCAAGAAGCTTGGTATTGACGACTTTCTGGTTTCTGTCTGGATTTCCGCCCTCAACACCGTTATTTCTTTTTGGCTGGCTCCCAAAATTAAAATTAAATACCTCAACCACCCTCTTATCCTTTCTTTATTGATGTACTTTCTTACTCTTGCCTACTTTCATTTTTCTTCCCAGCTTGGACTGCCCGGCAACCGCCTTTTTGGCGTCGACAAAATTATTTTGGGTCAAACCCTCGGCTTGCTGTCAATCACGTTGGGCAACCTTTCCTATCTTTACCTGAAAAAACGAAATGGTGGCAAAACTGTCTTTCCATACGCCAAAGTTGTCTTTCCTTTCGGCCTAACTCTTTTCATCACCCTCGTTTTTAAATTTGTCTTTGGCCTATAAATTAAGTGTTAAAATATACTATGACCGATCAACACCAAATCAACGACTTTCTGGACAAGATTAAAAAGATGGAAAAAGGTCACCTTCTCGACCTTTCTTCCGACGAAGACCTTTCTATCGGCATTATGAATTTAATTGCCATCGAAGAACACCTCTTTTTTACGGGCAACAAAACTGGCAAAACCAAGTACTTCGATTTAATCAACCAGGTTCGTGACCTTCGTAAGAATCTTCTCAAAATGATTATTAAAGACTACGAAGGTGAGGTCTGGTGTACCAGCAAACACCTTCTTGCTGCTTCCATGCGCGTTATGGAAGTCGGCACCAAGGCTCAAACCAAAGGTGATAATCAGTTGGCCTACGATCTTTTCCAAAAATCCTACGATCTCTACAATCTTTTTTGGGCCCTTAATCTCGGTTTGTTAAAAGACAAAGTTTCAAAATCTACTCCCTCCACCAGCCCCACCCTCACTGCCAATGGCCGCGATTCAGTCAAAACCTTTTCCCCGCTCGAGTCCGAGCCCAATCTTAATCTTAACCGCTCCGATCTTATGGGTAAAGTTTCTGGAATTATCGGCAAGATATTAAATTGTTGCCGCGAGTAATTTTTCCAGTTCTTCCACCCACCCTTCAATCACTTCAAATCCCTGCAGCCAAAACTTCTTCTCTCCAATCTTGATTCCAGCCTTGGCAAGCGTCACCTCCGGCTCCTCGCTTCCGCCGGCCTCTAGTATCTTTTCTATTTTCCCCACCATTTCCCTCCCTTCTTTTTTGTACCGTCCATAAAGCGACAATGACAATAATTCACCAAATGCATAGGCATAACAGTAAAATGGGGTATGAAAAAGGTGGCTGATTCTGGCCCACTCAAATTGATATTTGCTATCCACCCTTACCCAGTTTCCAAACTGCTCCTTTAATCCGGCCATCCACATTTTCGAAAGCTGGTCCACCGTCAGTCCGTCTTTCATTTTATTGTGGGCTTCAATTTCAAATTTGGTGAAGTAGATTTGTCTCAATATTGTTGCGTAGGCGTCCCCGATTTTGTTCGCCAACAACTTTATTTTTTGGTTTCTGTCGCTTAATTTTCTATATAAAGCCTCAAATAATATTGTCTCTGCCAGTGTTGAGGCTGTTTCCGCCAGTGGTAAACCCGACTTGTAGCTCGACGGGTGGTGAGAAGCCGAATACAAACTATGAATTCCGTGACCCAGCTCATGAGCCAGCGTCAGCACGTCATTTTCTTTGCCAAGGTAATTTGTAAGAATGTATGGCGTTATTTTGGGCCCCGGGCTAACACAATAAGCACCGCTGATTTTTGCCTCCGACGGGTAATAATCAATGTGATTCTCCCCAACAATTTTTTTGCCAAACTCTGAAAATCTTGGACTAAATTTTTCAAGCGCCTCAAGAACCAGTCTGATTCCTTCCCCAACCTCAATTTTTAACTCTCCCTTACCAACCGGAGCGTACAAGTCGTCCCTGTTCAATTTCTTTTGCCCAAGCAACCTGGCTTTAATTTTAAAGAACCTCCAAAACACACTTCTTTTTTCTGCCACTGCCTCAACTAGTTTTTCCACTACACCTCCAGATATCTGGTTATCAAAATTCCTCATTCCAATTGGGTTTGGGTATTTTCTGATTTTTGCCTCAAAAACCCAATCCTTCACAACTGATTGGTATATTTCAAACAATTTGTCAATGTTCTCCTGGTATTTTTTCAGTAATCCGGCTCCTGCGGCTCTTCTTATCTCAATTTTTGGGTCTCTCATTAGCGCCGTCATCTCTGCCTCGGTCTTGATTTTTCTAATTTTTCCACCGATTCTAATTTCAAAACTAAACTCGGTCGTAATTAAATCCCTCAAACTGTTTAGGCTTACCACCCCATAAACGCTTTTCCGGCTATCGATTTCCTCTTCTCCCTGATCAAGGCTGTGTTTTGCCGCCAGTCTGCCATATTTCAACCCATACTCCAGGTCGCCAACAGCTCCAAACAGTCTTCTTGCCTCGGCGTCTCCAAGTTTTGGTTTTGCCTCCACGGTTTCCAGTCCCTTTAGCCAGTGGCCAATTTTTCGATAGCTATCGTCAAACATCATTGCCGTTTCCTGTGCCTTGGCTTTCATCAGTTTTGCCCCCCTATCCTTTTGATCAACCGATTCCAACATCATCGGTAAACACAACAGCCGCTCCAGGTCCTCAATGAAGTTTTCCCTAAACTCCAAAAACTTTCCAAACTCACCCCTTTTCATTTTTGGATCCAGTTTTTTCCACCATCTTTCCACTTCCCCCAGCTTTTTCTCCAGTTCTCTTCTTAGTTTCTCAAACTCCTCAATTCTCAACAAATCGCCGGTGTTCCACTTTCCTTCTTTCTTTTTCATTTCTTATTTTATCAACAAATCGGGTTCCTCCCTCACCACCCCTAAGCCTCTTGTCTTCCCAGAACTACTCTTAGTTGGTGGGAAGAGCTTGGCCCATCCCCACCACTTAGCTGATAACCTACCGGCTCGCCTCTCATCTGCGCCGCCACCCTGCCTGATGTGTGTGAGGGTTTTGCCTTTCCTGCGCCATTTTTTTGTATAACCGCCGCTATTCTATTAAACGCTTCCTTTTTTTTGTGTCCACCTTTTCGCCTCATCTCTAAGATATTTTCTTGCTTCTTCCTGTCTTCTGCTTTCTTCATCTGCCATCTGATCCCAATTTAATTTAGGGTCTTGACTAGATAACGCTAATTTTTTAAGTAATTTTTAACTAGTCGT
>CAZIHS010000035.1:0-6932 GCA_964538765.1 uncultured Gammaproteobacteria bacterium
AAACACTTAACCTAAACTTTGTGTCAGAAAACAGTTGATTTGGTTACCAGCGCCAAAAAATGGATGGATACATCCAGATGACCCTCGTGGTTGGTTTCAGTGGTATTGCCGGTATTTTATGGGAAGGAGACATGAAGACGACCAAAGGCAAATTAGAAGATGGTCGGCCTTTAGGCGGCACCTGGTTCAAGTTAAAAACAACTGCCTTAAGGGAGACTGGAGTTGTCGTCGAAAACAAAGGCAGGCCTTGTTGCATTGGGCCTACGATAGCCGAAAAATATAAAATATTTACTATGAGTCCGGGCAAATCTCTCTTTTCACCCGTGCCACAGATTTTAAGCAAATATCATTTCAATAAATATATGAACATCCTTGTTTTTGGCGACAGTATCACCTGGGGCTCATACGATCCAAATCGGGGCGGTTGGGTAACCAGGCTTCGGAATTATTACGAAAAAAAAGACGCCGACATTAACGTCTACAATCTTGGTATTCCCGGCAACACCACCATCGATCTGCTAAAAAGAGTTGAATTTGAGGCAAGCTCACGCAATCCAGATATCATAATTTTCGCCATTGGAATCAACGACGCTCAACTTATTCGTCATACCAACGGCTTGCTCGTTTCAATCCAAGAGTTTCGTCAAAATTTATCACGGCTATTTTTTATGGCCAGGAATTTTACCAACAAGGTAGTTTTTGTTGGGCTGACTGTGGTAGACGAGTCAAAAACCAATCCTGATAAGTCGGATGCCGGTATAACATACCGCAATGAAAATATAAGACAATTTGACAAGGTCATCGAGCATTTTTGTCGGGAAAATAGGTTAAAATATATCAAAGTAGACGGCACTATCGGTAATAATGATCTTGTTGATGGTCTTCATCCAAACCCCAAAGGACATCGCCAGATGTTTGAAAAAATCAAAACAGAGTTGGAGACTATTTTATAGATTCCTGTTATCAGTTAAAATGCTTTCGGCAAATACCCGATGTTATGTTTCGCCGCCGAAGTCTAAACCCATGAGCCTAAAAATTTTTATATTTTTAGAATGCTGTTTTGTTATTTTAACCCTCGCCGGTTTGTTGATGAGTGAATATGGTTTTCTAAAAGATATTTTTGGAAATTGCAGCGAAATTTGTCCAAAAGGGGAGGCTTGTACCACCATCGTTATAAGTTGTTCCGAGATTTGGGGGCAGAAAATTTATCTACTGTTTAGCCGGCTCCAGCTGGTTTTTCCGCCCCTTTCTGGCCTCTATTTGTTGGCCAAAAAATTATTATCCTCATTTAGAAAAAATTAGTATAATTATCGCCAAGATGATAAAAATTACCTACTTTGTTCACGGCACCACCACCGATAACGAAAAAGAAATCTCCTCAGGTCACTCTGATGTCGAGCTTTCTCCCCTTGGTGTCAAACAATCTACCGACCTAAAAGAAAAAATCAAGGAAAAACATTTTGATGTTGTCTTTTGTTCCGATTTAAAAAGAGCTGTTCACTCTGCCAAGCTAACCTTTGAAGGTTTGGTCAAGATCATTGAGGATCCCCGGCTAAGAGAATGTGACTATGGAGAATACAATGCCAAACCTTCCAAAATTGTCGAACCAATGCAGGAAAAATGTATTGTCAAACCATTCCCCGGCGGTGAAAGTTACCAGGACGTATTGGCCAGAATCAACGACTTTGTTACCTTTCTTAAATCAAACTACGATGGCCAATCTGTGGCCATCGTTTCCCACAAAGCTCCCCAGCTTGCCCTGGATGTCCTGATTAAAGGCGAAACTTGGCGGCAGGCCTTTGCCAATGACTGGCGAAAAACAAAGTCATGGCAACCCGGTTGGGAATATATCATCCAATGATGAGCATCTTCACCTTCGCCTCCATCAAACTTATCACAAAATTCTCCCAACCTCGCCAAATCGACGTCAACGTTGGTGTTTTCAAAAATAAGCTGATCCCAATCGTATCCGCGCCAATTAGTTAAATTTTAAGTTAAAATTAACTATCAAAATAAAAAGTAAGAATTTATCATATTTTGTAAACAAAATTTCCACCGCCATTGGTCTTGTTCTGGTTTGGCGGGGCATTTGGTATCTTCTCGATGCTCTCGACCTGTTCGTTTTTGGCGGCCATCATTTTTGGACGGCCCTTCTGGGCGTTATCTTTGGTCTTGTCATCCTCTACCTTCCCGACAGTGACCTCAACGAGATTGAAAAACTTTAGCGCCTTTTTTTAACCCAGTTCTGATTCAATTTCCATCAGCCGATTATATTTTTCTACTCTTTCCCCCCTTGTCGGTCCGCACTTGATATATTCTGCTCCCACCGCTACCGCCAGATCCACCATAAAAGTATCGTTTGTCTCTCCACCGCCCCGGTGTGACGGCACCATCCACCACCCGTTTTCTTTTGCCAGTATGCAGGTATCAACTGTTTCAGTTAGGCTTCCCGCCTGATTAAGTTTTATTAAAATCCCGCTGGCTGCTTTCCGGTCAATTGCCTTTTGCAATAATTTTTTATTCGTTACCAACAAATCATCCCCAATCACCCTAAATTTACCACCGACATTTTTTACCATCTTCTCCCATCCACCCCAATCATTCTCCGACAACATATCTTCCCAGCTGACAAAAGGATATTTTTCTATCCAGGCCAAATAATAATCAATAATCTCATCTGTACCTAACCTTTTTTTCTCAATTTTCAAATCATATTTTCCGTCCCTTACATCATAAAACTCATTCGCCGCCGCATCTATTGCCACTCCCGCCTGTTTTCCGGGCTCATAGCCCGCTTTAATAATCGCCTCCATCAAATATTCCAAGGGTTTTTCATTGTCAGCTATTCCGCTTGGGGCAAAAGCCCCCTCGTTGCCAACATTGGTCGACAGTCCGTCTTTGTTAAGAATGCTCCTAAGCTGGGAATATATTTCCATCATCATCCTCACCGTCTCTTTTGTATTCATAATTCTTTTCCCTGCTATCAAGTATTCCTGCAGATCGGTTGTTTTATCTGCGTGCTTCCCACCTTCAATCATTACCACCATCGGATCTGGCAGTTTCCAGTCACTACTGGTCATTTCGTATATCTTCCTAAGATATCGGTACAAAGGCAAACAATTTTCTGCAGCTCCCGCTCTGGCCACCGCCAAACTAACTGCCAAAATTGAATTCCCGCCCAGCCTTGATTTATTTACAGTTCCATCCAATTCAACCATTTTTTGATCGATCTCTCTTTGTAAAGTTACCTCCAGTCCTTCAATTTCCGCTCCAATAACTTTTCCGATATTGTCAACCGCCATCAACATTCCTTTCCCATCATACCGCCTATAATCTTTGTCCAGCAGGGTTACCGCTTCCCCGCTTCCCGCTGACGCTCCAAAGGCTACGCTGGCCCTCCCTTTTGTTCCTCCGGCCAACTCAACTTCTGCTTCAATTGTTGGCGTTCCTCCACTGCTTAATATCTCCCTGGCCCATACTTTTTTTATTTTAGACATAACCTATTTTACTCAATTTTCTTTTAATCCATTTTTTAAATTTAAAGTCTGATAACATCTTTCGCCCAAAACCTCTCTGTCCATTGCCCATAAGCAGTATGTTAGTTGAGTTGGCCGGCATTGATCTGGCAGGATAGTAAAATTCCGCCCACTCATCCAAAATCCATATTTTTCCATAATTTATTTTCAAAAACCGCCACAATCCTTTAAAGTCTGTTCCTGCCTCTCTCATCATTTCCAAGTCAAACTCCATAATTATCGTCGGTTTGCAGTTTTCAATTACAAATCTGGCTCCCTCGATCACTTCCGGCTCCCAACCCTGAACGTCGATTTTCATTAAGTCTATCTTTTCTTTTCCCAAAATCGCATCCAAGCACACCACTTCGACTTTCTGTCTAATTTTCGCAAATCCCTCTTTTTCTTCTTTCCCGTTCTCTATATTAAACATCCTGTGGTCGCCCATATTATTGTCTGATATTGTTAGAAACTTCCTCTCGTTTTTCTTTCCGGCCGCCGCTTTTATCGCCTTCACATTCCAGGTCTGGTTTTCTGCCAAATTTTTCAACAATATTTTAAAATTTGTTTTTTCAGGTTCAATCGCCCACACTTTTCCATCTTTTCCCACCTTTTTTGCCATCTGTACCGCGAAGTGGCCGATGTTTGCCCCAACGTCAACTGCTTTTTGGTTTTTTCCAAGCCATCTGATTATCAGTTTTGTTATATATGGTTCATATTTTAAAACTGCCATTCTTTTTCCCACCTGACAATCATTTTCCTGAAACCAAAAATATAAACCGCTCGTTGTTACAAATTTTTTCAGCTTCACCAACTTAAAACTTATCATTCCCCTTGACACTTTGCCAAGTCTGTATACAATATTAGCAGTCCTAATAAAACACTGCTATTAGTTATTAAACATATTTAATCCATATGACAAAAATCCATCCGGTCTCTGGCCACCTGTTAGTTAAACCACTTAAAAAAACAAAAACGACTCCTTCGGGCATTGTTCTCCCCGACAGTCATGAGGATAAGCCCCAGGAGGGTGAAGTTTTAGAGGTTGGTGACACCTTTCTCACCGACTATGGTGCCAAAAAAACAGCTCCCTGCAAAAAAGGGGACAAGGTTATTTATCGCGAATGGGGCGGAAAAGAATACAAGCAAAACGATGAAGAGCTTCTTATTTTAAAATTCGACGATGTTATGGCTATTGTCGATTAATTAATAGTTAAACATTATAAATAATCTAAATAATATGGCAAAACAAATAATTTTTGGTCAAAAAGCCCGCCAGGCCCTCTTAAACGGTATCAATATTCTCGCAAGCGCTGTCACCACCACTCTCGGTCCCAAAGGCCGCAACGTCGCCATTGACAAAAAATGGGGCGGTCCCAGTGTTATTCATGACGGTGTTTCGGTTGCCAAAGAAATCGAATTAGCCAAGGTTTTTGAAAATATGGGTGCCCAGCTTCTTAAAGAAGCCGCCACCAAAACCAACGATGCCGCTGGAGATGGCACCACCACCGCCACCCTTTTGGCCCAGGCCATTGCCAATAAAGGTATGCAAAATGTTACCGCTGGCGCTAACCCGATGATGGTTAGAAAAGGTCTTGAAAAAGGCCTGAAAGCTATTCTTGCCAAGCTCGATGCCATGAAAAAGGGGATCGATATCAAAAGCAAGGAAGATATAGAAGATGTTGCCACCATTTCCGCTGCCAGTCCTGAAATCGGAAAGGAAATCGCCAATGCCGTTATCAAGGTTGGTCGTGATGGTCTAATCACTGCCGAAGAAGGTAAGGGTCTTGGCATTGAGGTTGTCGAAACCTCGGGTATGGAATTTGATCAGGGTTTTCTTTCCCCCTATTTTGCCACCAACACTGAAACCATGGAGGCGGCCATTGACAATCCCTACATTGTTATCACCGATAAAAAGATCAGCTCAATCCAGGAAATTCTGCCCTTTTTAGAAAAACTGGTTAAGCTGACTAAAAACTTTGTTATCATTGCCGACGAAATCGATGGTGAAGCTTTGGCCACTTTAGTTGTCAACAAACTTCGTGGCACCTTTAATGCCTTGGCCGTCAAAGCTCCCGGTTTTGGTGACCGCCGCAAGGCCATGCTCGAAGACATTGCTGTCCTAACTGGTGGCAAGGTCATCTCTGAAGATGTTGGCGCCAAGTTTGACAGTGTCGACCCTTCCGAATACTGTGGTCGGGCCAACAGTGTCACCGCCGATAAAGACAAAACCCGCATCATTGGGGGCTCTGGCTCGAAAGCCGATGTCAATGCCCGGGTTGCTCAGCTAAAAACCCAAATTGATAAGGCCACTAGTGATTATGATAAGGAAAAGTTACAGGAAAGAATTGCCAAACTAGTCGGTGGGGCCATTGTTCTGCAAGTCGGCGGTGCCACCGAGGTCGAGATGAAAGAACTTCTCGAGCGGGTCAAAGATGCCATAGACGCCACCAAGGCAGCTATTGAGGAAGGTATTTTGCCAGGCGGAGGTATTTCTCTTCTTAAAGCGATTCCTGCTCTTGACGGGGTTTCCACTGATTCCGAAGAAGAAGTCGTTGGCATCAACATTCTTCGTTATGCCCTCGAACAGCCGATCCGTAAATTAATTTCCAATTGTGGAGTTGATGCGGGCAAAATTGTTGGCGACATTCTTGAACAGCTTAAAAAAGATCCCAAAAGTGACGTTGGTTACAATGCTGTTACCGGCGAGTTGGTCTCGATGACCAAAGCCGGCATTCTTGACCCGGCCAAGGTCACCAAATCAGCCCTCACCAATGCCGTTTCGGTGGGCACTATGATTCTAACCACCGACGTTCTCATCGCTGATCTTCCCGATAAAAAATCTGCTCCTGCCATGCCTGAAGGTGGCATGGGTGGAATGGGCGGCATGGGCGGTATGGGTGGCGGCATGGACGACATGATGTAGACTTTTTTATTGCCTCGAAAACCCCCCGCCCTGCGGGGGGTTTCTTAGGTCATAATGGTTTTTTCAAATCTAAACAAACATCCTCTCTTTGTCTGCTAAAATAAACTACTCGTCGCGGTAGCCAAGCGGTTAGGCAACGGTCTGCAAAACCGTGTAGATGGGTTCAACTCCCATCCGCGACTCATCCAGTCAGTCCAGCCAGTCTGCAACCCCGCCGCTGCGGGGCAACTCCCATCCGCGACTCATCCAGTCAGTCCAGCCAGTCTGCAACCCCGCCGCTGCGGGGCAACTCCCATCCTCGACCCATAATTTGTTATCCTATCTTTTTGCCCGTCAATATCACCTTGTCTCCATTTACCCCAAGTTCTTTTCGGATATTTTGCAGCACTTCCTGGTTTAGGAAAGTAATGTTGGTAAATAAAAATTGCTCTTCAATTTCAGGCTTAATGGTACTTTTCGGGTGCTTTTCCCAGCAGAATTTGGTTAATTAATTT
>CAZIHS010000036.1:0-6302 GCA_964538765.1 uncultured Gammaproteobacteria bacterium
ACTTTAGACTAGCTTCCGAGGCAAACTTTCAAACCTGAGTTAAAGGGGTATAAAACGATGTTTACAATCAGTGCATTGGTATCTTTGAATTCCGTTTTCTTTGCCGTTTTTCTTTACTGAATTTGAGTTACATTTAGGACATTTTTAATAGTCATAGATAAGTAAGATAAACAAATGAAGGAATTTTACACCAAATAGCCACTTTTTAGCACCCGATATTTACCATTATCCCGAAACCTTTGAAGAGTTTAGAGAATCAACCTTCAAATTCTTTAACAATCTCAAAACTTACCAACCAGAACTTGACTCACTATTGGCCGATAACTTTAGACTAGCTTCCGAGGCAAACTTTCAAACCTGAGTTAAAGGGGTATAGAAGCAAGAAAGATAGTCGCCCTTTCAAGACCTGAAGGGGGACATGGGTGCCTTAGTATTTACGAAGTCAAATAGTTTAGTGATCTTGAATGTCCAGGGTTAAGGGATAGTTTGACCAGACAGGCGGAAGACGTTGCAGAAATTACTGGATAGTTTTTTAAATAGATAAGAGGACCGGGGGTTTGGTAGATTATTAAAGTGCTATCAAAAATTAAGAGTGTAGCCAGCGTGGGGCTGGAAGGAATCGAAATGGAAATTGAGGTTAATGTCTCGGACAAGGGGTTTCCGGGTTTTGGAATTGTTGGTTTGGCCAGCAAGGCAATTGAGGAAGCAAAAGAAAGGGTAAAGACGGCCATCATTAACTCTGACTTTGAATTCCCCGACGGAAAAATAACCATTAACCTGGCCCCGGCCGATTTACCAAAAGACGGCGCCTGCTACGATTTGCCAATGGCAGTTGGAATTATCGGTTCTACTTATCAATTTAAAATGCCCAATAGCAGTTACTTTTATGGCGAACTATCGCTTGATGGTGGCTTGAGACACACAAAAGGGGTGTTTTTGCTGGCAGTGCTGGCCAAGGAAAAGGGGATAAGGCAAATATTCGTGCCCCGGGAATCGGCCAATGAGGCTTGCGTGGTTGAGGGAGTAGAGGTGTACCCGGTTGATAGTTTGTGGTCACTGTTGAAACACTTAAAAGGAACGAAAATTATTGAGCCATTAAAAACAGTACCTATTGAAGAATTATTGGACCAGCCTATGGCAGAGTTTGATTTTAGTGAGATATTGGGACAGGAACAAGCAAAAAGGGCCATGGAGATTGCGGCCGCCGGCGGTCATAATATGCTGATGATGGGGCCACCCGGGTCGGGAAAAACAATGCTGGCCCGGGCACTACCGGGAATTTTACCTCCCCTGTCTGACAAAGAAAGCTTGGAAGTGACAAAAATATATTCAATTACCGGCAACATTCCCCCGGGGGGATCATTGATTAAAAGAAGACCATTTAGAAGTCCCCACCACACGACTTCACAAATTGGATTAATAGGCGGAGGATCGAACATTAGACCCGGCGAAATTTCTTTGGCCCACCGGGGAGTTTTATTTTTGGACGAGTTTCCTGAAGTGTCACGAAACTGTTTAGAGGCTTTGAGACAACCGATTGAGGATGGCAAGGTAACAATTTCCCGGGCATCGGGAAGTGTCACTTTTCCGGCCCAGTTTATGCTGGTGGCGGCGGCCAACCCCTGCCCGTGCGGATATCTTGGAGACCCCAAAAAAGAATGTAAGTGCGGCGTTAACCAAATAATGAATTACCAGAAAAAATTGTCGGGTCCGATACTAGACAGAATCGACTTGCATTTGAACGTTCCCTCGGTGGACGTTAACAAACTAATGGTAGGCAATCAGGCAAACACTGTTCAATCAACCGAAAACTCGGCAGTAATTAAGGAAAGGGTGATGATGGCCAGAAAAATTCAGCAGGCCAGATATAAGAATGTTAAGAGGGTGTATTGTAACGCTGATATGAGAAACCAGCTTCTAAAAGAGGTGGTAAAAATTACACCGAGGGCAAATTTATTACTAAAACAAGCTGTGAATAAGTTTAACTTATCGGCCAGAACTTATTTTCGGCTGATAAAAGTGGCTCAAACCATTGCTGATTTAGCCCAAAGCGATGAAATAGGTGAAGATCAGGTGGCCGAGGCATTACAGTACCGGTTGAGAAACTAAATGAAAAAAGATAATTACGATAAAGGGAAAATCGGCGAACAGGAGGCAATGTGCTTTTTGAAGCAAGAAGGTTTTGAGCTGATTGAATTTAATTACGCCAATAAATATGGACAGATAGACCTGATTATGACAGAAAATGGTGTTTTGGTGTTTGTGGAAGTGAAGGCGGCTTTTGGCAGGGGTTATGGCCGGCCCGAAGAAAGAATTGGCCGGGGAAAACTGTGGCAAATGAAAAGAGCGGCGGAAAGCTATTTAATGTTAAACACCTTGATGCGGGAGCGTTATGGAAAGTACCGTTTGGATGCGGTTTGCTTGAATATTGGGGATGGAGGGAAAGTTGAAAGGATAAAACACTACCGAAATTTGGATGGTCTTTAAATATGAATATCAAAACTACTTCAATCGGTGAAGCCAACTGGCCAACCGGGCTAGGGCTGGCCAAGGGATTGGTAAAAATACACTATGCTGGTGAGTTGTCGGCAATCGACTGGCAAAAATGTTTGGCTGTTGTTGGAAGCAGAAAAATGACAAGATACGGCCAGATGGTTTTAGAAAAAATTATGCCCGATTTGGTGGCGTTTGGGGTAAATATTGTATCAGGTTTAATGTATGGTGTTGATGATGAAGCCCACCGACAATGCTTAAACTTTGGCGGAAAAACTGTGGCGGTGGTGGGAGGAGGGATTGAATACATCAGCAAAAGGGAAATCGACAGCCAACTATTTTCAAGAATAATCGGCAACGGGGTGGTTTTATCGGAATATGAAAACAACTTCAAGCCAACTTTGTGGAGTTTTCCTCAAAGAAACCGGATTGTGGCGGCTATCGCCAATATGGGGGTGGTGGTAATTGAGGCAGATATTGACTCGGGCAGTTTGATTACCGCCAGGATAGCAAAAAAAATGGGACGAAAAGTGATGGCTGTCCCCGGGCCGGTGGTGGGGGGAAGATCGGCAGGTTGCAACTACCTTATTAAAAACGGTTTGGCAAAAATGGTAACCGAGGCGAGTGACATTGTCGGTCAGTTTGGCGACAAAAAAATGGACCAGTTAAACTTGTGGAGAGGTAATGTTTCCAGTGAAGAGAATGATATTCTGACGGAAATTGAAATAGAATGTTTAACGGTTGACGAATTGGCTAAAAAAATTGGAAAGGAGGTGGGGGCAGTTAACAGAGTGTTGTCGGGTCTTCAATTGAAAGATCTGGTTGAGGAAAGTGCCGGAAGATATTATCTTAAAAGCTAGATTGCCGATTCTATATCGATAATCCGTTGAATAATAGCAAGCGAGGCGGCATAGGTTGGCTGAATACCGGAAAGGGCCATGGCTCCTTCACCCAAAGTTTTTGATAGCGGGTTATCGGAGGCATAGTTGATGACACCCAGATCATAGGCGAGATAATTTAAATCAGCCGTAAAGTGGTGGGGGGCGGAAGTTTTAAAATGATTTTCGTAAACCGCCTTTAAATAGTGAGCGGTTTCCATTTCGATGATATTGAAATCGTTTTGAAGATAATTGTCGATTTGGGGCTGGTTTTCCAAAAATGGCCCATAAACAGTTACCGATTTAAGGTTAAACAGGCTGGTTTTAGGTAGAACCGAGGAAGCAAGACCGTTGAAATGGTTTTCAAATCGATAAGTATTGCCAGTAATCTCATCAAAAACAAGGTTTGGCACCTGAATATCTCCTATCTCTCCGTTTAATATGGCCGCTTTACCCATAACATAAACGCCTTTAATGTTTTTTTGAGAGTTAACAACCGACAGAAGCAGATGATAGGCGGCCTGGCCCAGCGGGTAATCGATGTTGATAATCATGGCCTGGCTTTGGCTTAGCCTGGCAGGGTTTTGTATTTTCAGGGCGGGATCAAGCAATTTTGAGCGGGAAATGGCCGAGACAGGAATTATTTGGGCAGGACAGGACAACAGCTGGTTTGGCGGTTTGATTTGATGAATTCCAAGAGATGTTTCAAAGCTGATTTTTAAATCGAGTTGGTCGGGGTTATCGGCGAAATATAGCGAAGAGATGTAGTATAGAAAGTCGTTGGTGCGGATATGGGTTGATTGTTTTTTTAGCTCCTGCCAAGCCTGGCTTAGGTGGGGATAACGGGAGTCGATGTGGGAGAATATCTGGTTTTGAATAGTGTTGACATGGCCGCCGATGAGGTTGACAAGGCTGTGGGTATTTGAAGAAACGAAATACAAAGGAGATTTATCGAAATCGAGAACCAGGGCGGATCGGCTGGTGGACAACCACCAGTCGTTGGCCGACTGCTGAAAGTCATCTTTGGCACCAAGAATATTTTCAATTTGAGGATCGATCGGTTCTAAGTTTGCTTTTAAAATTTCAAGCCAGTTTTGACCAAGTAGTTTTTTGAATAGGCGCCAGGTGTGGTGGCTGAACCCCAAAAGCGGTTGGTCATCGTCCTGAGACAAAGAGTTTGGATTTGACCTGATAAGTTTTCCGAGCTTGTTCCATTCAATTGTGAAAGCAATTAGACAGTTGATGATATCGTCATAATCGGATTCTGAAGAAATTAAAAAGTAGAGGGAATTTGACTGGTATTGGTGGTAAATCAACCTGCGGCGGGAGTGGGAGTTTACCTGGCGAAAATTATTTGGGTCGTAACCAAATGAATTAAGACTGTTGTAGTTTGAAAGAAGGTAGATGTGGGAGGCACTGGTTACTTCGATTGGCAATCGGGATAAGGAATAGTTGAAGGCGGAAAAATCTATCAACTCGGAAGCGAGCTGGCGGTGAAGCAGAGGCCTGGCTTCTATGTAGGTTTGGTAAAGTTGAGAAACAGGAAAAGGTTTGTTTGACTCTATAAGAAAACGGTAGAGGGCAATGTGTTTTTGGAGCTGGGGTTCTGAAAGTCCGGCTTCAGGCATAAGGGGTCCAGTCGGCGACAGGGGCAGTGTTGCCGATAATAAAGTTGATGACATATAGAAATATTGCCGGTGTAATTAGAAGCAGGGCAAGTTTGAATTTACCTGATTTAAGGGTTTTTGAAAAGGCCAGAAATAAAAATGGATAGATAGGAGATATGTATCGGCTAATATCCCGATGAGCAACTAAAGTGCAAACGACCAGGTAAAGAAAAGGGAAAACAAAAACTATTTTAGACTGAAAGCGGCGGTATAAAATCTGGATTCCTAAAAATGACAGAAGGAAAATGTAAATAATGTCTTCAAGCCAAATAGTGCCAATCCAGGACTTGAATGACAAAAAAACGGTGTAGGGCAGTAAGTTTAGATGGATGTTATCACCGCTGTGAAAATAGGCAAAAAAGTCGCCGGTTTGACGGTAATAATAGATAAAAGTCAGAAGGACAGTAATGGGTACCAATAAATAATATTTATATTTTTGGAAAGTTGAAGTGAATGAGCGGGTTTTTTGATAATGCTTGTAAGCAACAATGATGAAGGCTGCCAATAAAATAAGACCGGGGCTTTTGAGAAGCCAGGCAAAAGAAACCATCAGGGCTGAAGCTAAATATTTCTTGTGGTTAAACAAAACGATTGAGGTCAAAATAGCACCGATAAACCAGCCTTCAGGAGCCCCGACCAGTCTTAGAATTAACAAGCGGGCCGGGAAAATCAGAAGGATTAAAGACAGTAAATAGGCGGTTTTCTGTTTTAAATAAATTTTAAAAAAATGGTAGCTGGAAAGGGTGAGAAAAATTGATCCAAAAAGGCTTGCCAAAATAAGGCTAAAGGGCCCGTGGACAAAGACTTTTATGATGCCAATAATTAAAGGATAACCGGGCAGATGGGCCGGATAATATTCAAGCGGCTGGGGAAGGGAATAGTTTCTGGCAATACACGACATTCGGTACCAGCAACGGGAAATCACAAGGTAATTTGGACCGTCATAATTGGAATAGATAGTTTGCAAAGAGGTGTCGGGAAAGCCAAAAAGGGAAGGAAGATTGAAGTGAAATATTGAATAAAAAATTAAACTGACGAGTAATGTAAATAAAGCAAGGGAAAGTTGGGGGTGAAATTTGGTAAAATTCATCTTATTAACCATTTTACATCAAAGGCTCCATCGTCTAGTGGTTAGGACAGCGGATTCTCATTCCGCTAACCCGGGTTCGACTCCCGGTGGAGTCACCAAATGGGACTAGGTTACTACCCAAGTCCCTTTTTAGTGCTAAATATGGCGCTAATTTTGGGGTTCCAGAACTTAAAT
>CAZIHS010000037.1:0-6160 GCA_964538765.1 uncultured Gammaproteobacteria bacterium
GAACTTCCTCCACCGGCTTACGCCGGTAGTTTCAAGTTAGGTCTTATGAAAACAATATATAAAAAAATTTGGCCTGATAAGTTTGATTGCGACAAAGACATAACTTTAGACTTTCGTCTGGCCGATTTTGAGTTGGAAGTCGGAGATCAAATTATCTTTCGAGAATGGGATCTGCAAACAAAGCAATATACCGGTAGAGAATATAAAAAAACAGTCAAAAAGCTTATTGAGTGTGAAAGTCCAACAAGGTATTGGAGCCAAGAAGAACTAGAAAAACATGGTCTACATTTAATGGAATTTGAGGAATAGAGATAACTTTCTACTAATACTCTGATAAATATATTACAAAAAATTCAAAACCAACTTTTCTTCTTGGAATAATTGATCTTTTTGTCTCTTGGATAGAAATAGGCTAGAGAGTATCTGGTCCCCTGTTGCGCCGATTCTCTGGACTTGAAAATTTAGCAATTGTCTGTAACCCCGCCGCCGCGGGGCGACCCTTACCCGCTGGACTTATATCTCAAACTCGCTGAGTATCGCTTTGTGGTCTGAGAAATCAACGTCGATTGCCGCCGTTTTGTGATGCACCAGTCCTTTAGAAAAAACATGGTCTATGGCTAGGCCGCCTGGAAAATCGCATTGTTTTGCAACATGGCTGTTTGATAGCGTATCGGTTATCTTGGAAGTGTGACAGGTTAACGTTTCCGATAATTTAGAAACAGAATAAGATTTAGCTCTGATATTTAAATCTCCTGAAAAAATAGTAGGTATCTCGTTATTGGTATACTTTACAAGCGAGTTGATCATTTTTGACATTTCATACATCTGAATAGTTTCGGTACAGTGGTCTGAAACTGTATAGTGAGTCGTTACTATTCTAAGTAATCCTTTGCCAGTATCTACCAAAACGGTTAAAATCGCTCTTGACTTTAGACAGTGTTTCAACCCTCTTGACCCAGGAAAATTATCATCTTGCTTGTTATCACCTAAAATATCCTTACCGATTAGATCATCTTTTTTAATTAATTTTGGCTCATAATTAGGAGAATTGTAGTAATTAACGTAATAATCAACAATAGGAAATCGACTAATAACAGCAACGGCGAGTTTTAGACCATCGCTTTCTTGACAAAAATGAACACCCTCAACATAGAAGAAACCCAGCTTGTCTGCCAGTTTTTTTAGCGGTGATTGCATTCCCTCCTTGTAGGCAACTTCCTGCAAACTGGCCACGTCGATTTTCAGACTGCTAATAAGCTCAATTATTTTTTTAGGGGACCTTAATATCGATGTGTTTAATTGAAGGTGCTTAACTTTCATATGCAAGTATAACGCAGTTAAGTTACTACTCTGGAAAATTTAATTTTCCATTACTCTTGAGTCGATTTTCGGCGGTGAGGGTGGATTTGAGCGGCTTGGATTGTCTTCAATTTTGGGAGCAATAAGTGTGGTTATTAACACGGTATCAATGGGAGATTCTAATATATATGTAGAGGTCCAAACACATAGTGAACACTTGAATTTATGTCAGATGGTATTATCGGAGCCACTATGATGGCTTATCAAAAATTGCATAAGAAATATATATCCTATATAATAGGAGAAATATGGATTTAGTAGAACAGGGTGGTAGAAAAGATAGCGGTGATGGTATGTCCGATGGCACTGATAAACCAGCCGGAACCGGATCTCCTTCGCAAGGCTTAGTAGATGATTTGATGCCGGCTCGTTATGTCGAAGGAAGGTATGGTCATGTTGTGGGCGAATCTCCCGATGCTAGTTTAGTCCGGCTCCTTTCAAAATGTGTCGCAAGAAAAAGTTGAAGGAAGGTTGTGGCTTGAAAAAAATTAGGTGGCGGGGTGGAAAATAAAGTACAATAAAGAAATGAAAAATAACGACTGGCCCAAACTGGCAGTATCGGTGCTGATGACCGAGGCGGCGGGAATAATCGGGGCCATGGCAACAACATCAAAAATTGGAAGCTGGTACAGGCTTTTAAATAAGCCTTTTTTAGCCCACCAAACTGGTTATTCGGACCAGTGTGGACAGGTCTTTATTTTCTTATGGGGGTGGCTTTTTATTTATGGTGGAAAGCCGATAAAAGCGAGGCAAAAATAATAACCATCAGGCTGTATTTTGTTCAGTTGTTTTTGAATGTTTTATGGTCATTTCTATTTTTTGGGGCCGAGTCGCCAATATTGGGACTGGCAAACATTATCGCGCTATTGGTAATGATTGTCTTGACAATGTATTGGGGCGCAAAAGTTAACAGAACCGGAACAATGTTGATGATCCCCTATTTGGCATGGGTTTGTTTTGCGACCTTACTAAACGGAGCAATTTGGTGGCTTAATTAAACAGCTTGACACCCCTGGGGGGTGTGATAAAATTAGGTAATGAAAAGCAAGATTCAACGACTAAACAACATTGAAGGACAGATTAAAGGCATAAAAAAAATGATGATTGAGGGGGTGGATTGTGAAATAGTCTTAACCCAGCTTAAGGCAACAAGAGCGGCGATAAAAAGCCTGATGGGGTTGGTGGTCGAGGAAGGGATGGAGGGGTGTTTAAAGTCGTTAAAAAGTAAAGATAAAAAATTATTGATTAAATTAAACAAATATGTCGCAACTAATTAATATTAAAGGGAATGATGATTTTGAAAAAGAGGTGGTGAAGTCGGCAATACCGGTGCTGGTTGACTTTTGGGCGCCGTGGTGCGGGCCGTGTCAAATGATGACGCCGGTTTTGGAAGAAGTGGCGGCAGAAATGGGAGGTAGACTGAAAATTGTTAAACTAGATACCGATGACGAAGCCAATCAGGAGCTGGCGATGAAATATCAAATACAAAGTATTCCAAACATGAAAATATTTAAAAACGGAGAGGTGGTTAAAGAGGTAATCGGATTCAGGCCAAAAGCGGCACTGGTGGAAGATTTGGCCGGAGTGGTGGTTTGAGGGGCATCTAAACTATTTTTGACGGGTTTGGCAAAATGCGAAATGCATAGTGACAAGATTTAAGCAGGAATGAAGTTTTCAGAATAGATTTTCTGCTCTTCTTCGGAGAAAAGCTTGAGGACCTGAAAGGTAATGTCGGAGCCTTGAGGGGTGACAACCAGCTTTACTACTTTGACCTTTCCTAGGTATTTAAACTGATGGTCGGCAAGTTCCATAGGAATATTGAAGGGAAGAATTCTAAAGCCATCTTTGTGGACGGTGTATTCATTTCCAACCTTTTTTAGATCGGAGGAGGAATCGGGTTCGAGTGTCAAAAGAGCGTTGAGTTTGACAGGAGTGGCCACTGGTTGATTATAAATAAGTTTATGATTGAAGGAAAGGTGTTGAGCAATCAAAGGCCACTATTCGACCATATCTGGCAATTAGGAACCAGAAGTGGGATGCAAAAATTGGGGTAAAATTTGATATGAAGAAATTGGGCAGTAAAGGGGCGGTAAATCGGGTTGCAATTATTGTTTTGGGGCTAGGTGATAACAGAAGATCAAAGCTGTTGGAAAATATGTGGGCCCGGAAGGGAATAAGGGTGGTGTTTTTCGAGGCTGAATGGAAAAGCAATGAAGGTTATCAAGCAAAATTGAATCGATTGTTGGACTTGATTGATAGTGAGGCCAGAAAAAGCGAAGTTTCGCTGGTGGGAGCGAGCGCGGGAGGCAGCCTGGTAATAAACGCATTTGCCAAAAAGAAGACGATAGTTAAAAAGGTGATTACAGTGTGTTCCCGGCTTAAAAAAGGGCAGATAAATGGATTTCGCGGATTTATAGAAAGGACGAAAGGTTTTGAGGCCTTTCGAGACTCGGTGATTTCCTCGGAGAAAGCTGAAAAATCCTTTTCTGAAAATGATAGACAAAAGATAATGACAATATATGCATTATTTGGGGACGAACTGGTGCCGAAAAATACCACGATTATTGATGTGGCAACAAATCGGGCAGTTCCTCTTGGTGAACACATGATCAGTATTGCCGGTAGTTTGACAATATTTTCGAACCCATTGACAGGTTTCATTACTGGAGGTTGATTATCTTTTCAATTATGACTGTTTATCAAATTGATCAGGGCAATATCCAATTTATGAAGTTAACCGCGTTTGATTGTAGTTTTTTGAAGACGATTGAGGGTAATGACAAAATTTTCTTGTCAAAAAACGGCCGTTATCATTGTCTTGAACTGGACAACAAAAAGGTTGGAGTAGTTGGGTATATACCCTTGGACAAGGTCAGTGGTTTTGTACAAATTGCGATTGTTTCCGAATTTAGAGGAAGAGGCTTGGTTAAGAAAGCTTATGATCTATTAGTGGTGAAGTATCGTTTAAAACGCTTATTGGCGACGATAGAAATTGACAACTTGGCATCGATTAAATCTCATTTAAAGTCGGGGTTTGTTATGCTTGGCGACAGGGAAATTGAAAGATTAAGAAAAGGCGGTGTTTTAGATAGTAACAAGATCCGGATGATAAAAAAATATATACAAGGTATCAATTCCACTACCTAGAAGGTAAAAACGCAATTTGATTGTGGCCTGTTTGGGAATTGATAAGAATATTTGGAATATTAATGTAAAATTCAGTAGTGATTAAGTCGGTTAGAACAGTTATTCCTGAAGGGACAGAAAAACTTGAGTATTTTCGAAAAATTATTGAAGATTGCGAAACAAAATTTAGCAACAGAGCAAACAAACCACGGGTCGTGTTTGAAATTAGGCCGAATCTTCTGAACCCGTTTGTCAGCTTTGATGACGATCAAGCAGAAAGTGACCTGTTTAGAGTTGGAAAAATGGAGATTGGGTTTAATTTAAAAGTTTCCGATAATAAAGAGGTTGAGGAGGCAGGGCCTGAATTGGATATTCTTGAAGACAACCATGGTCAATATTTGAAGGTTAGGTGGCCAAATTCAAGCTATTATCAGTTAAATTTTGAATTACTTTATAAAAGACTAAGGGGACATATCATATCTCTTGATCATGCCGGAATAAATATCAATCCTAAAATAATCAAACCAGGGGAATTTGACAGGTTAATAAACAAACTGGCCAAAAGCTCTGAATTAGTCGTCCATCCTGCCAATACCAACTGGTATTTTATAGTACCGGAATTAAAAGAGACCGGGCCCTATTTCGAACTGGTGGGAGACTTTAAACATAAATATCCTGAGTTGCAAATAGATATTCAAACCAACCTTTCACCCAAGGAGGTTATTGAAATGTTTCCCCCACCCTACGGATATTATGATGCTAATCCCAAGACCGGAGATTATTGTGTTAGTGTATTTATTTACACAGGTTGGCAAGATACATCTTTGAGAGTTGACATAAGGTTTAAAGTTGATAAACCTAATTGGAAAGAATGGTTTATTAGGGAAGGAAAACGGATTTTGTGAGAGACGATGCTGACAGGAAGTAAGGATACAATCTGATTCTGACTTGTTTTGGATAGGATAAGGATATTATGAAAATCGGGGGTAAAATATACCAATGGCAAATATAACAATGACTGGTGATGTGGAGGAAGCGTTAAAATATATTTTTGATAAAACAAAGCCTATCTCCATATTTATTTACGGTTCCAGAGCCAGGACAGATTTTATGCCGACTAGTGACTATGAAGTCGGGGCGTTATATTCAAAAGAAAATAAACCAAGAAGATCTGAAATTGCTGCACTACATAAAGTGGCTGGAATGAATGTCTACCCTTTTGTAGCTGAAGATCTGGAACAATATAATCTTGATACGCCTTTTCCGATAGCAATTTTTTTACGGGAACTGATTGGTGGTAGCGGCAAGACGATTTTTGGAAAAAAGGTTTTAGAAAAAATGGAATTGCCGGAAATAAAATTGACAGATCTTTTGGAAAGAGCGGCTTTTGATGTGGCAACTGCGTTTGCGGCTTTAAGGTCGTTTCGGACTAATGACCTAATAAACACCGCTATAAATTTTAAGTCGGCTATGTTTGGCGTCAGAGTATTGGAAATATGCAAACTAAAAAAATTTCCTTACACTTACGATAAAATCTTTGAGGTTGCAAAAGAATTGGGATTAAGTCATGAATATATAGCGATGCTTGATCACGCTATGAAATCCCGAAATGGTAATAAATTGGGGATAATGGTAAATATCGGGTGCTAAAAAGTGGCTATTTGGTGTAAAATTC
>CAZIHS010000038.1:0-4767 GCA_964538765.1 uncultured Gammaproteobacteria bacterium
GAGAACTTCCTCCACCGGCTTACGCCGGTAGTTTCAAGTTAGGTCTTATGAAACACTAATACTCTTAAAAAATACCTGTTTTATTTTTCAAATACAATTCTCAAAAATTTTAACAATCAGTTTCACAGATAGCACATTGCCCAAAAAAATATTAATGCTAAAATTGCTTCTTAACAAACACCATTTTACGTCCAACACCAAACGGAAGAAAACTCGTTAACGCTACAAAACACACAAACACTTTTGACATCATTAAATACAAATATTTCTTCATGAATATGGCTAAACACTGATTAGTTCTAGTTTCAAACCAAGCGTATTAACAAATAGCACAACGCGAAAATCAAATCCACATGCCAAACCCAACGCCCTTAATATTGATAAAATATCAATATTATAAATATGCATAAGAATACACAAACGGCATGTCCTACACTAAAATAACCCTCCTGCTACTAACTCACAACGAAACCTCGCACTTGAAATCAAACTTTGGGTGGATTGATAAATGCCAAAACATCAATGAAATTATTGTAGTAGATGACAACTCATCTGAAAACATTAAAGACATTGTCTCTGCCTGGGCATCTCCAAAGAGAAAAGTAATTTTCAAATCCCGCTCTCTAAAATCCGATTTTTCTGCCCAGCGGCGATTTGGGCTAAAGCATTCAAAAAACGACTGGATACTTTGGCTGGACCCGGATGAAAGCCCGTCAGCCGAAGCGATCGATTTTATATCCAAATTTACTCCCCGGGAAAATATCGTTGCCTATACGTTCAAACGCCTCGATACATTTTTAGGCTACCCGCTTAATCACGGTGAAACCGGTTCACTAACCTTTACCCGCCTTTTTAACCGGCAATTCGGCAACTTTGCCGGTTCTGTCCACGAATCATGGCGCCATTCCGGTAACTCAGCCCCATCAAACACCACCATCCTCCACCAACCCCACCAAAACCTTACCAGCCTCCTTCAAAAAATTAATTTCTACACCGATATCCGCGCCAGCGAACTTCACCAGCTGGGGGCCACCACCTCATTATTTCAAATTATCTTTTATCCTCTCCTCAAATTTTGCCATAACTACTTCTGGCGGCTAGGTTTTCTTGACGGAGTTCCGGGAATTATTATTGCTCTGTCAATGAGCTTTCATTCCTTTCTGGTTCGAGCCAAATTATGGCAATTATCACATCCCTCACCATCGGACTTCTAATAGTCTCCATCTTTTTTGGTCAGGTTTTCCGCTTTCCTCTCGCCAGTCTTAACATCCCCCTGGTCGATCTTTTTCATCCAATTTTGGCCGCCCTTTTTGTTTACCATTTCATAACTGCCACAAAAATCAACAAAATAAGAATATTAAAGAAACCACTTGTTTATTTTTTACTATGGACTGTTCTTACCTACGCTCTCGGCTGTTTCCGAATTAAATCCATTCCCTTACCGTCCCTTTTTTATTTGCTCCGCCTGCTTTCCTTTGGTCTGTTATTCCTAATCCCACCCCCGGCCCTTCTTCAAAAACATCTTCGGTTGCTCCAGCAATTATTCATTCTCTCCCTTTTTTCGCTTGTCCTTTTTGGATTACTCCAATATTTTTTTTGGCCAAACCTTACCCCCCTGTCTTCTCTCAACTGGGATCCACACCTTAACCGTCTCGTTTCAACCTATCTTGACCCCGCCTACACCGGCCTTATCCTAACCTTTTTCCTCCTTACTATTTTTTTTAACCAGCCGCTGATAATTAAATCATCTCTCACCAAATTCAACCTTCTTCTGGCCACCTACTTATCTCTAGCCTTTACCTACAGCCGGGCTTCATTTTTGGCCCTGCTGTCAACCGGCATTTTCCATTTTTTCAAAACCAAAAATTACCTGCCTTTCCAATATCTCTCCATATTAATCGTAATCACCACCATAATTCTTCCCCGGCCACCAGGCGAGGGAACCAGGCTTGAACGAACCGCTTCCATCCTGGCCAAAATCGAAAACTACAAAATCGGCATCAACCTGTGGTCAAAGTCACCCATATTTGGCCACGGCTACAACCTGCTCTCCACCGTCCGCCTCGACCAGCCACCCACTTCCCATTCTGCCAACGGTTTTGATTCAAGCCTGGTAACCATTTTAACCACCACCGGAATTGTCGGACTTCTTCTCTATTTATCGGCTCTGCGAAACATTTTTTTATCAAGCTCACCAGCAATGCAATACCTTCTTTGTGCCCTTTTCATTCACAGCTTTTTCACCAACTCCCTTCTTTACCCCCACCTTTTATCCTACCTCATCATTCTCAAAACCATTTGGCCAAAACACTATTAAATCTCGTAAGTTATCACAATATTTTTTCTCGACTCGTTTTCGGCTTCATCACGCGCCACCACTTCCACATCATTTCTACCAGGCGCCAATTGCAACTTAATTTTGAAATTTCCCTCATTATCAACCAAAGCCACCCTTCCGTTTACCATCACCGACACTCCTTTCTCCGTCTTTCCCACCACATCAAAATCAGGGCTCTCCACCTTCAAGCTCAACTCGGACGGGTTTGTCATCACTAAATCTGGAGGTTTATTGTCATATTTCACAATTAATGGGTTGGATATCTGGCTGCTTCCACCGGTCAAACTCGTTGCCACCGCAGTAAATATGTTTTCACCCTCGTCAAGGGTTAAACCGGCAAATTCAAAATCTCCGCTGTTTCCCACGTCAACCTTTGACACCGCCACATCATTTTTCAAAAGCTCTACTTTTACCCCTTTTTCTGCATAACCGTTTATCTTAATTAAAGAACTGTTTGTGGCTTCAAACGCAAAAATCAGTCTTGGGGGTAGGGGAGGCAAAACCTTTTCCTCAACTACCTCACTGTCTTTTCCCTTAATCTCACCCAGCAAAACCGAAAGTTTAACCAAAAGAGGCAGTCCAAAAACCAGCAAACATATCAACAATACTACCGTTAAACCCCCAACCACCACCGTCTTCTTGGTAATTTCATCTTCCAAATTTCTTTCTAGTCTTGATCTCTTAAATTGCATTGGCTCTGTCTGCTATTTTAACCTATATGAGCCGATAGGCAGAATTGGACTGCCATCGACGGTTTACGAAACCGCTGCTTTTCCGTTAAGCTATATCGGCGGTTGGAGCGGCTAGAGGGAATCGGACCCTCGACCTATCCTTGGGAAGGACATGTTTTACCACTAAACTACAGCCGCTAACCCCTAAATTTTATCACGGCCCAGTAACCAACTCTTTGGCAACGTCAACACCCAACCCGAAAATATGACATCAGGATTACTGATCAAAGCACCATTTTCTTTCCACAGCTCAGACCACCGATAACCATCACCCACCTTTTCCACCGACAACTTCCACAAACTGTCGCCTCTCCTGACAATAACTTTTTCGTCCTCCATCCCCCTAACTTCCTCCTTCACTTCAATGCTAACCCCTGGTACCTCAACATTACCTCTTCTTTTTTTGGCCCAATTGTAAGTTGTCACCATTAAAGCAATCAAAATCAACAAGGCCATAACAAATGGCGCAAACACGCTAATTGTCCCCCTGATTCTATCAATCACTATCATAGTGTATCTTATTTTTCCATGCTATCATCTTACATATGCAAAACTTCGACAGCAAACAAGAACAAACTTTAGTCATCATTAAACCCGACGGAGTCCAAAGAGGACTTATTGGAGAGGTCATTAAACGCTATGAACAATGCGGCCTCAAACTGGTTGCCTTAAAAATGGTCACCACCACCCCGGAAATGGCTGTAAAACACTATTCAATCGATCCTGACTGGTCTTTTAAAACCGGCACCAAAACCATCGAGGCGTACAAGGCCAAAGGTAAAACTCCTCCTTCCGAAAACCCCATCGAAGTGGCCGAAACTATCCGGCAGACCCTAAAAAAATACCTGTCTTCAGGCCCAGTAGTTGTCATGGTTTGGCAGGGGATGAATGCCATTGGCATTATCCGCAAAATTACCGGTTCCACCGAACCCCTGTCTTCCACCCCGGGAACAATCCGCGGCGATTACACCATCGACTCTTACGAATCTGCCGACTTCGACCACCGGTCGGTTAGAAATATTATTCACGCCAGTGGTTCAACCGACGAGGCTACCAAAGAAATCGCCATTTGGTTCAAACCCGAAGAGATAATTAACTATCGACTTGTCGCCGAAGCCATCATCTACGACTCCAATTTAGATGGGATTTTAGAGTAAAATCAACCTTAATCCCCTCGGCAGTCAAAAGTGCCAACTTCCGCATTTGCAGGAAAGGGGCCTTTATCTCCACAGTAAACTCTTTCAGTCACACTCCCACCAACCGGCCCAAAAGTACGACACCTGTGGTAATTGCCACCACCCCTACTTGATCGATAATGACTCATTTCTGAAGTATACAATCTAGTCAGCGTCAACGCACATATAACCTTTCTACAAGTCTTACATTCAGACGAGGCGCTGGTAACCAAATCAACTGTTTTCTGACACAAAGTTTAGGTTAAGTGTTTTTCTTAGAAAAGTTAGAAAGTTATAGAATTTTGGTAAATTAACGTTGGCACACTGTAATGGACAAAGAGTTCTTCTTTCTTCAAATCGACTTTCTTTAAGGGTGTGAAATCTGAAATCAAGGAGAACTAATTTTAAGTAACGATTCATGTTTTGATACTTTTTAAACCCCTTCATTAATCTCAGACGTGGTTTAATAATTGTCAAGTGCCCTTTTTTCGGACACTCATTCTATGAGTGAAGTAACCGGAAT
>CAZIHS010000039.1:0-4619 GCA_964538765.1 uncultured Gammaproteobacteria bacterium
TATCAGATATCTCCTCAAACGCTCCCAAAAACCTCCACGAAATGTCCCTTAACTCTAAAAATTAATTAATAAATAACATACTAGATATGTATATTATCGTATATCTACAAACATGTCAATCGAATATTTTTCAAAATTTATACCACCAAATTTACCATCTTACCTTCCACATATATTTCCATTTTGACCACTTTTCCCTCCAGCCATTTCGCCACTTTTTCATCTTTCCTTGCCGCCTCCAATACTCTGCTTTTATCAGAAACAATCTCCTTTGATATTTTTATCTCACCCCTCTTTTTTCCACCAACACACACCGGAATAGTCACCTCTGCCGCCGCCAAAACAATCCTGCCTGCCTCCGGCCAATTCGAAGTATGAACCGAAACATAGTCCTCATCCATTCCCGCCCGGCCAAATTCATCCTTCCACACTTCAAACCACATTTCTTCGGCCAGGTAGGGAGCAAAGGGCGCTAAAAGCTTAATCATTTTTTTTAAGCTTACCCTTCCCAAATTCTTTCCTCCCTCGGTTTCGGCCGTCACCCCGTTTAACATTTCCATTAATTTTGCCACCGCCGTGTTATAGCTGAAAACTTCCAAATCAGCCGTCACCCCCAAAACCGATTTTTCAATCGCCACCAACTCCCAATCATTCCTGGCCAAGCCGTTTTTTAACTGGCCCGAAACAAACTTTTCAAATCTTTCCAAAAATCTTTTTACTCCCATCAGTGTTTTTTCGTTCCAGGCCATTGTCGACTCATATGGACCCATAAACATCAAATACATCCTCAACACATCCACTCCATATTTCTCTGTCACTTCACCCGGCACCACTACATTTCCTCTCGACTTACTCATCCTCTGACCGTCGGGACCCAGTATTACCCCATGCGACACCCGCCGGTCATAAGGTTCGTCTTGCCCAACTACCCCCAAATCATTCAAAAATTTGAAGATAAAGCGTGAATACAACAGATGTAAAGTATTATGTTCATCTCCACCCACATAAACATCAACTGGCAACCACCTTTCGATACTGCCAGCATCCGCAATTTTGTCCTTATTAGTGGGATCTAGATACCTTATAAAATACCAATCCGACCCGGCCCAGTTGGGCATCGTGTCCGTTTCTCGCCTAGCTTCCATCCCACACACTGGGCACCTGCATTTCACAAAATCCTCAATTTTAGCCAATGGGCTTTGACCGTCATCAGTTGGTTCGTATGCTTCTACTGCCGGTAAAACCACCGGTAACTCCGATTCAGGCACCGACACCCAGCCCACATTGTTTAGCAAAATGGTTTTGTCCTTTTCTTTTATTGTTTTTGAATTCAAAATTTGGTCTTTCTGGTTCTTTGCGCAATTTTCGCAGAAAATCATCGGTATCGGCTCTCCCCAATAATGTTGCCGGCTAAATATCCAGTCCCGCAAATGATATCTTATCGACCTTTTTCCCCAACCCTTCTCCTCAATATAATCCATAATTTTTGCGGTTGCTTCCCTTACATCCATTCCATCCAAAAATCCGGAATTTATCATCACCCCTTCGTCTTCCGAAACCTGACTTTTGTCCAAAATTTTACCCTTCTCTCCGTTTTTCCCAACCACCACCCTGATCACTTCCAAACCAAATTGCTGGGCAAATTCAAAATCTCTCACATCATGCCCGGGCACCCCCACCACCGCCCCGGTTCCCACGCTGTTTAAAACAAAATCAGTTATCCAAATCGGCATTTCCTTTCCTGTAAGTTGATTAGTTGCGTAAAGACCAGTAAAAACTCCTGTTTTCTCTCTTCCTGTCACTTCCTTTTGTCTATCAAGCTCCGATTTGTTCCTCGCCCTTTTAACATAGTCTCCAATCTTCGCCAAATCTTCTCTGGTCTCTAAACTACCGTTTAGCAGTTTATCAACCAGCCGGTGTTCCGGCGCCAAAACCACAAAGGTCGCCCCAAAATTTGTGTCTGGCCTGGTTGTTGCCACCACCACCTTCTCCCCGGTTCCCTTAATTTCATAAGTAATATCAATCCACTCTTTTCTATCAATCCAGTTTATTTGCGCCTGCTTCACTCTCTCCACAAAATTTGTCTTTTGCAAACCTTCCAAAAGTCTGTCTGCATATTCGGTTATTTTAACCACCCACTGGGAAACCTTTCTTCTTTCCACCTCCGTTCCACACCGTTCGCAATTACCGGCCACCACCTCCTCATTGGCCAGCCCGATTTTACATTTGGGACACCAGTTAATCGGCATCTCCTGCTTGTAAGCCAACCCTTTTTCAAAAAGTTTTATAAATATCCACTGGGTCCACTTATAGTAGCCAGGGTCGGTTGTGTTCACTTCGCGGCTCCAATCAAATGAAAAAGCCAACTTTTTCATTTCCAGTCGATAATTGTTTGTATTTTCCTTTGTCACCTCCTGGGGTTTTCTCTTAGTTTTAATCGCATAGTTCTCGGTTGGCAAGCCAAAGGCGTCCCATCCCATCGGAAAAAGCACTTCAAATCCCTGCATCCGCTTAAACCGGGCATAAACGTCACCGCCAGTAAAAGTGAAAGCGTGGCCTATATGCAACCCGCTTCCAGAAGGATATGGGAATTCCACCAAAACGTATTTTTTAGGTTTTTTCCCTCCTCCTTTTAAATCACCGCCATCCACCCCCAACCCGTCTTCAGCACCCAACACTCTTTCGTCATCGGCCCGATAAAGCTCTGGGTGCCCTTCCCACCACTTTTGCCACCTCGCCTCTAATTCAATATATTTTTTTTCATCCGCCATATTTGTTCTCATATTGTACCAACTCTGGCTTATTTTCTGATTTATAAATAAAAAACCTCCCATATTGGGAGGCAAATCCACATCCTCCTCTTTTCTAAACCAAAAGCAAAAGAGACAGACGTTTCATTTACCTATTGTAACAGCTATAAATAAACTTCTCTGGGTTCACAAGTCAACAGATTCCATCTCTTATCCGACACTCTTCACCAAGCGCAATTGCTTCCGCCTCCAATTGGGTTAACAAATCCCCAATTTGGCCACACCTCCATCTCCTTCCGTCTGGTGGCCCAACCTTCCTTCGCTCAACCTCGGGTGACTTCACAAAAGTTCTATTCATCAAAACCCCCTTCATGGGCGGACCATTAAAACCCCTATTTGCCGCCCCCCGCCTTGCCTCGGTCAAATCCATTTCTCCTTGCCCGCCACCCACCACTATCGGCACCGGCCCCACCACTACTTTACCTTTCTTTCTTTGGACAGTAACCTCAATCACAGCTCAATTATATTCCCATTTCCGCACAAAAAATACTTATCTGGCAACTCCAGCCACAGCCAACTCTTCCCCTCTTTGATTACCTGCCCCAAACACTCCGACGCCACCAACAACACTAGTACCGTCAGTTTGCCACTCATTATTACCAGCCACCACAGAATAGCCCTGTCCACCTGCTCCCACCGCCCTAGAACCAGCCGGAAAAGTCGTAGAATAGGACAATGTCGTTGACCCCACCATTTCACTACCTGCAAAAGCCGTTTGATTTCCCCTAAAAGAGGAAGGTTCTTGAACACCTTCAATTGGCCAGCCAGTCCGCTTCCAGTACAACCATAAAAGAACCGGTGAAAAAGGTTGGCCACTCTCCATAAAATCCCCATCAGTCCTATAGGTTCCATTAATACTTGTCATAATATCATCACGCCCAATCTTTTTTACCTTAAACCCATTACACATCACTCCTGTTGGCTCCCCCTCATAGTCTCCCCCATACACTACCGTCATCGCCCAAAGAACATCAGGAGGCATTGTTGCCGTTGACGTAAAAAATGCCGTTGAGCTGGCTATATCAGCAGCAGGAACCCACCCGCCACCTTTCCCCCAAACCTCATAGCCATCTGAAAAACCACCTACACCGTGCCCAACTACCTCGTGAAAAACTACCCTGACAACCTCTTCGTTTTTAGCAAAAACCACTGCCACCTTAATTCCATCAAATTCATATGTAGACGCGGAAAGCGACTTATTATTAACCAAAACAACCACCCTTTCAAATTTCTGAGCCCTCGCTAAATCAGCAATAAATTCCAAATCTTCTCTCTCCATTAAGACCGTTTTTGGCTGATCTTTAATCACCTTCACCCCAAGAGGAAACGAGAGTGTTGCCCACCAAAAATTTACACCGAATTTGTTCGTAACTTTGTTTAAATCACCCACCAGCACATCAACCCCTCCACCACCTTCTGGCACCAGATCCTGCTCCGAATATCCCACCGGCAACACCAAAACCTGATTTGGCAACTCACTATTGTCCACACTCGCCCCTTCTTGCGCTCCACTGGTCGCTATTTCCACCGAAGACGCTATGTCCTCCAACTTAACCTGATCTCTGGCGGATACTACGATAGTTTCAACCTCCTCTCCCCTTCGTAGTCGGGAAATCGGACTATCAGCATTTTCGGCCGTTTCTTGACACACTTCGACAAGATCAGTTTTATCACCAACCCCGGCATCGGCCACCACCGTCACTATTGGTGTCGGCGAAGTGGCCGGCAAATCAGCACACCCGCCCATTAGCAAGTTTAGGCTTAATGGTACTTTTCGGGTGCTTTTCCCAGCAGAATTTGGTTAATTAA
>CAZIHS010000040.1:0-4384 GCA_964538765.1 uncultured Gammaproteobacteria bacterium
CTCAAACGACTAGTTAAAAATTACTTAAAAAATTAGCGTTATCTAGTCAAGACCCCAACAAAATACAGAAGGCCTTTAAAGCTTGTATATTTTGAGGCTTATTTAAGTAAGGCTGATGCCAGAAAGAGAGAAAAGTATCTGAAATCTGGCGGAAGAGCCAAGAATGAATTAAAATTGCAGATTGGTGGATCTTTAACAATCCAGGCCCGTAGTGAAATGGTTATCACCAAGGTCTCCAAAACCTTTATTTATGGTTCGAATCCATACGGGCCTGCCAAGTAAAACTAGTTTCAAAATTTAGGTGGATAAACCGAAAACTGAACTTTTTGCCAATAAAAAATTGGTGGAAAAATATTAATCCGATAAGTTGGTGGGAGGATAAAAACTCCTCGTACTGAGGCCGGTTTCGAGTATTTGATGGATATATATTGGCTTTTCAGCAGTGGAAAATGGGTTTGAGCGTTATCTGTTGGGTTATGCACTTATGCCTGACCATATATGTATGAGAAGATAGGTAGTTAGTATTAGGTGTGTATGTTGGCGAAATTTAAATACCAAGGCGGTTTTTTTGGTGTATTCTTGGACGAGGAAAATCAAAATGATAGAGTCAAGATGTAGAAGGTGTGATGAGGTTGTAAGGGCAAATACTTTAAGAGGGCTTTGGGAACGACAGCAAGAACATGTTATGGCACCCGGAAATAATATGCCTATGAATGGGAGGGACTATCATGTGCATTGTATCTTTGTTCGGTCTTGGTTGTTCTCTAAAACTGGTCGTTGTGTTGATGTGTATGATGTATACGATATATATACCGGGAAATTTATTGATACAAGATTTGTCCCAAGACAGCCGAGGGTTGATTTGTCTTTCCTGTGATGAGAAGCGAGTCCTAAATTATATTTTTAGTTGTCTTTCTCTGGGAAGATGGTACATATTTTACCCGAGCGAACGAAGCCACCAACTTCGTGTAGACCGTATTTGCCACCTAAGTCGGCGGTAATTCTTACTGACGGTCCGGCAGGAATGGCTTTTCTAACTACTGATTCCATTCCTCTTACATATCGCTGATATTCTCCTGCAACCATTTTTACAACTTTGGTGATGTCGCCGGGTCTTAGGTGAGGCGGGAAGAGAGTTCCTTGACGAAAAGGTGTTCCGTTATTGGATACTAGTGGATAGTCGAGGTTGACGTGTCTTGATACAACGTGCTTTTTGGGGCGACCGCTTTCATCGAACCCTCTTTTAGACCTTAGGTCTGGTTCGCTGGGGGGGGAGGAGTGAATGATTTTAGAGAGCCAGTCTTCGCCGCTATCCATTATCTTATTGTATCTTTTAAACATATATTGTCTAGGGGTAAGTGGGTTACAAGTGTGTATGTTTAATAGATTAGGACGGGTGGGGAGGAAGGTTTTAATTTAACATTAAAATAGATGTATAATTGAGTGTGGAGATGAGCTGGATGCAAATAATGGTGGTTTTGGGGTTTTTAATGATTGGGGCGGAGTTGTTGATCGGGATTCAAACCGGCTTTGATTTGGTTTTGGTGGGGACAATTATGGTGCTTTCGGGGGCGATGGGAATTTTGGTTGGAAGCTGGCAACTTGGAGTGGGAGTGGCGATTGTGCTTTCGGTGGTTTACGTGTTGTATGGCAGAAAGCTTGTTAAGAGCAAGGTTATTATTTCCACAACCCATACAAACATTGATAAGCTGGTGGGGTCAAAGGGGGTAGTGGTGCGAAGTATCACTCCCGATACTGCTGGAATGGTGAGAGTGGCGGACGAGGACTGGCGGGCAACGGCGGAAGAAGTGATTTATGAAAAAGAACGGGTGGTGGTGCAATCAGTGGCCGGAGTCAGTTTAATAGTTAAAAAAATATAAATATGGAGTTTGGATCAACTGTTATTTTAATTTTACTGGTGATTGCAGTGTCGGCATTGTTTAAAAGCTTTCGAATAATAAAACAATATGAGAAAGGTTTGGTGATAAGATTGGGAAAATATAGCAATACTGCCGATTCGGGAATAGTGTTTTTGGCGCCGTTTATTGACTCTTTAATTACAGTTGATATGCGGGAGAGGGTGATGAATGTTCAGCCGCAAAAAGTGATTACCCAGGACAATGTGACGGTGATAGTGGACGCGGTGATTTACTACAAGGTGGTTGACCCGGTGAAAGCAGAGTTTGAAATAGAAGATTTTGATTACGCGGCCACAACATTGGCCCAGACCAATTTAAGAAACCTTATCGGCGATAAGACTTTGGATGAAACCCTGACGGCCAGGGATAGTATTAACGCCTCGCTAAGACAGGTTTTGGACGAATCAACAAATGCCTGGGGGGTGAAGGTAACTAAAGTTGAACTGCAAAAAATTGAACCACCAACCGATATTACCGATGCCATGAGCCGGCAGATGAAGGCCGAAAGAGACAAAAGAGCCAATATTTTAGAGGCTGAGGGTTTCAGACAGGCGGCAATTTTGCAGGCAGAGGGAGACGCACAAGCCAAGATTTTAAGAGCGGAAGCTGAAGCATCGGCAATAAAAATGGTGTCTAAATCGGCAGAAGATAACTTTACCAACAGAGCGGCTCATTTGAGAAGGTTGGAAGTGGCCGAGAAAGTGTTGGGTGGTGGGTCGAGCAAGTTTATTTTGCCGACCAGTGGTGAACTGGTAAGTGTTTTAAATTTGGAAGGTAGCGGTAACGTGGTGCCGATTAAGAAATAGTTTTATTTGCCGCCGCGGTTTTGGGTGCGGAAAGCGGTGTTGGTTGGCCGGGGGCCACGGTTAAAAAAAGGTTTCTGGTTGTGGAAGGGGAAACGTTTTTCAAGCGGTTTGGTGCTTTGGGGAGCGCTGAGGGTTGGTTTGTTTTTGGTCATACCCTATTATTATAGTGGAAACTTAATAAGTTTGAAGACAGTTTTTAGAGAGGTAGAAGAAGCACGTCTTTGATGTCTTTCGAGTTGGAAAAAAGCATGGCCAGCCGGTCGAGACCGAGACCGGCGCCGGCTGAAGGGGGGAGTTTTTGGCTTATTCTGGCAAACCGGTTGGAGTAGGGATGGAATGGGTGATTGTGGCGGCGGCGATGTGAAAGCTCATTTTTAAATTGAGAAACAATAAGTTTACTGTCTCGATTTTCGGTGCAACCGTTGGCAATTTCAATGTGTCCCAAATAGAATTCAAAACGACTGGCGGTGGGGAGGGTGGAGTTGCCAGTTGACTTTGAGGGTTTGGCAAGGGGTGACATGATGGCGGGAAAATTGGTGATAAAAAAGGGTTTGTTTGAGGGGAGATTTGGCTCGATGTGGTTTAAAAACAACCGGTCAAGAACGTCCTGGAGGGTGTCGCCTGGGTCTTGCCGGTGTTGTTTTTGGTCGAAATGGTCAAGATTTAGATTAAGGTATTTTTTGAATAATTGGTGATAGGTAAACACCGGCCAGGGGGTAGAAAGGTTGTAGAAGGTGTTTTGATAGGTGATTACATTTATTGTTCGTTTAGACTTTTTTAAGTTGAATTGATGGGCTAAATATAATATATATTTCTGACAAAATCTGATGATGTTTTGGTAGCTGGATTTTGTTTGATACCATTCGAGCATAGTAAACTCGGGTTGATGGAATTGACCGCTTGATTCAAGGTTGCGAAAACACTTTGAAATGGCAAAACAATTTACAGGGCGGCTGCTGATAAATTTTTTTAGGCCGAATTCCGGGGATGTTTGCATGTATAAATCTTTCTTACTATGTGACCAATTTGTTTTAAATGAGTAAATATTTGGTTCGAGAGGTAAATCATAATATAGGATCGGTGTGTCGATTTCGGTGAAATGGTGGCGCCAAAAAAACTGGCGGGTTAGTTGAAAAAGGCGGGAGCGAATTTCAAGAGGCCGAATGCTTGAGGGGAGGCGGTTATCGGGTGACACGTAGATTAAACGACTTTGAGGTGAAGTTTTTGTAATTATCTTTTAGGTCGATGGTGATCCAGTAATCTCCTTCTTTGGTGGGCTTACCATATATTTTACACGTAAAAGTTCGGGATGTTTTTTCGAGCTTGGTGGTGCAGGAGCGGTATAAACCGCGAGGCAAACCTTTTAGGGTGGGATAGAGTTTGTGTTTTCGATCAAGATCGGATCCACTGATGTAGGTTAGATAGGCTTTTTTGTACTTACCACCGGGAATGTTTTGAGTGGTTATATTAAGATGGGAAAAGACAATATTTGTTGATGGGGGAGAGGACGATCCGCCGCCGCCACTGCTGCTGCCACCTCCGCCGCCGCCACCGTTATTGCTGGGCTGGGGGGTTGGAGTGGGAGTGGAAGTTGGGGTTTGGGTGGGTGTTTGGGTGGGGGGTGGGCAAGTGGCTTGAAAATTTTTGACGGCAAGCAGA
>CAZIHS010000041.1:0-4147 GCA_964538765.1 uncultured Gammaproteobacteria bacterium
AGTGGTACACTTTTGGTGCAAATAGGTGGTACACTTTTGGTGATTAGTGACAGCCGGTGTGGTCGTTCCAGTAATCGGTTTTCAAGGTCTGATTGCCGGTACCTGCCGCTGCGCCAGGCTGGTGGGTGCGGGTGGAGGTGATCAGGTACTGGTAGCCTATGCCGGGGACTTTTTTCTTGACGAGGCGGTCGGCGGCGTCAGCGAAAACTGCTTTTGACTGCTAAAACGCTTCTTTCATTACTATCATTTCAGTATCCTTTGACAAACTAAAAATGGCGTCCTCCTTGCCGAATATTTTGTATTTGCCAGGGATTTCAAAAATTATTCCCTTTGGAAAATTACCTGGTTTTTTGAACCATTCCTTATGGTAAACTACCTTTTTATTTTTTACAAAAACCAGTCTGTCGCCTATATCGGTAAAAGAATCCAGTTTGAAACGTAGAACCTCCTCAATATCTTCCAAGGATACTGCTCCTGAAAAATAATATAACTCGTCCCAATCAAACGGAGTAAGCGTTTTGAGATCCAATTGACATCTTGGACTCTTCTGGCAATGGTCTTTCCAATAACGATTTAGCGAATCTTCAATGTCATAGCCAATTGGTGAGCAGTACGTTAAAACCCCCAAAGCTATTAAAGCAAACTTCTTCATTTTTTTAAAGCTTAGGACCTTTTGAAATAGTTGTGGCCTCCTGAAGTCTTTTGTCTTTTTCATCTACTGATTTTTGTTCGGCAGGTGTTCGGCCATTGAAGTTCAGTCCAGAAAATATTTCCTTTAGTTCGCTGTATTTTTCTTTTGACAAAGTTGTTTTAGAAACAACAAAATTTCCATTTTGATCTTTTGAAGCCGTAAACAAGCCGTTAAAATGAAATTCATTTAAAACCATATTTGCCAGATTCAGCATGTCAGCTCCTGAGCTTCTATTTCCAATAGCCCTTCCGATTTGATTATTGAGTAAATCAACAGTTTCGTCGGCATCACCTAAATTGGAAAATGTTCTATTTGACAAATCTGCAAAAGCATTTTCCTCATGTGCATTTCCAGCCTGGGCGGCAACGCTTTCTCCAAATTCTGTGGTTATCGATGCCTGCCAAAGTACATGCCTAAAGGCTCCATTTTCTGAACCCCTATCATCTTGGTTTCGTTTTGAACCATGTAAAACCTCCCCTCTAGTTGCAAATCTTGTGGCGTTAGTGGAAATATCTGTTGCTCCTTTTGTCACACCAAACCCTATTCGTAATGAGGCCAGAGGATGCCTAATTCCAAAACCAATATATCTCGTATTGACACTTGCCTGGTATCGACCTGCCCCGGGTGGGTCCCCAGGTCCTGCTATCATTGGGGCCATTCCATCGGGATCAACAAATTGGATTGGATTATTCAAAGCATAACTATAAGAACTCCAACTTGCCATCTCTTCCGCCAGCGGATCCACCGCCCCCCATCTCCCCAAATCCGGCATATACCACCGGGCCCCATAATCGTACCATCCCAGCCCCCAATCTTCGTTGAGCTCCTTGCCGTTGTACTTGTAGCCGTTATCCCGCGCCGCATCGTTCATCCAATGGCTACCGCCATAGCTCAGGCCAAAGGGATAGTAATGATTTTCTTGCAAGATCTCATTTGTCGACGCATTGCTCGTCACCTCCACCATCCCATCGCCGTCTTTATCCGCGAACATCAGCCGGGTATTGCCCAGGTGATCCCGCAGGGCGTACTCTTTGCGCCAGGAAGGGGTGTTGCTGGCATCCACATTGAGGTTGAAGTAGCGCCCCTCCTCGTGATAGATCGCCTCGATGCGGAACGTGCCCGCAGCCGGGGTCTTGCGGTACTCAATGCCGCCGGAGTAATCCTGCTCGTACTGCACGGTGCCGCCCTGCTTGACGATTTTTCGGAGCTTGTTGCCGGCAGCGTCGTAGATGATCTCGATGGTGTTGCCCGAGCTGAACGTGATCAGCCTGGGCAAATTTAAGTGATTATAGGTTATGGTGCTGATGCCTTTATACGAATCCGACTTCAGGTTGCCGTTGCCGTCGTACGTATAGCCGGCGCCGGATCCAGGTTTGAAGCCCTCGGTTTTGCCGCTGGCGTCGGCTACGGAAGTGAGGCGGTTGGTACCGGCGGCGTAGGTATAGGCGAGGTGCAGAAGTTCGCGTCGAGAAACGCAAAGATAGGGGCCAATCCAGGGAGACTAGAACCTGCGGGGAATCTCATCTTGGCTGCCCCAATTAATCGAAAAATTTTTTGATATCATAATTGGCTATTTTCTCTGCAAGGGAATAAGGGCTAACACCATATTCGTTTGTCAAAGTGGGATTTGCTCCCTTTTCTAGAAGTAGCTTAATTATGTCTCCATTTCCCTTTGACGCGAAAACTGCTCTCCATAATGCTGAGTTGCCATGCTTGTCAACTGCATCAATATCAATTTTATTTTTAATTATTAACTGGCAAAATGTCAATAGGTTGTTCTGTACAGCATGATGGAGGATTGTCCACCCATTATGGTCTTTATGTTTGACATTTACTCCTTTCCTTAGGAGGTATTCAAAAATGTCTATACTATTAGAAAGTATGGCATAAAAAAGCAGGTTTCGACCATCTTTATCAATGAATTCTATATAATAAGGATTCTCTTCAATGGCAGACTTAACAGCCCCCAAATCCTTTTTTAAAATGAATCTAATCAATGGAGATTCTGTAGTTAATTCTTTTTTTCCCATTTATGGCTTCTATTTTCTTTTCTGTCTTCTATCTGGTACAAATCTGGATTATTTTCTTCTTCGATTATTTGTTGCCTTGAACTTCCTTTCGCTTTGTGTATTTGTTTTCTATTTCGCCATTCCTGACCTGTTTTGTGTCCAATATCATAAGGCCCTGTTATTTCCTGACCAGTATTTGGGTCAATAAAATTACCACTTTCTGTTTTTGGCGCGTTGGTTTTTACTTGTTCTTTCGTTCCTTTTCTAAGGGTTACGCGATTTTTTGTTGGGTCGCCACCCATGTAAACCCGATCTCCCCCCAACAAGTTGCTCAACGCGCTCTGGGAAGTCGAAAATCCATGGGCTCCGATTGCTGCCGTTGGGGCCATTGCCAGGGCAGTAGCCCCGCCTGTTACCGGAGCGAGAAGACCTTCGCCTGCTACTCCTGCTGCGGAAACAGCCATTTCAATAGCTCCGATAGCAACAGAAATCAGATCTCCTGCCCGTTGGCCGGCTTCGGCATAATCCGCAAGGCCTCCAAAATCCTGAGGACTGCCCCTTCCTGCTCCTAGCAACGAATTGGAGCCTATGGCGTTTACCATCCCGGCGGCAAAGACTGCAGTATTGGTAGCCGCATTTTTCCCGGCCTCCAGAAGCTTTTTAAAGCTTAGTTTTTGCAACCCGTGCAAATCTATATTCGCCACCGGCTCATTCTCCGCATAATTGAATTCACTCACATGCGGAAACTGATCTGCAATCGGGTCTACCCCCGTAAACCGCGCGAGCGCCGCATCATAGTACCGGGCGCCGTATGCGTATAAGTTGAGCGACCAGTCGTCCTGGATTTCTTTGCCGTTGTACAGGTACTTATGATCCCGCGCCGCATCATTCATCCAGTGGCTTCCGCCGTAGGAGAGACCAAAGGGGTAATAATGCTGCTCCTGGATAATTTCATTCGTCGACGCATTACTCGTCACCTCCACCATCCCATCGCCGTCTTTATCGGCGAACATCAGCCGGGTATTGCCGAGGTGGTCCCGCAAGGCGTATTCCTTGCGCCAGGAAGGGGTGTTGCTCGCATCCACGTTGAGGTTGAAGTAGCGCCCCTCCTCGTGGTAGATCGCCTCAATCCGGAACGTTCCTGCCGCCGGGGTCTTGCGGTACTCAATGCCGCCGGAGTAATCCTGCTCGTACTGCACCGTGGCGCCTTGCTTGACGATCTTTCGGAGCTTATTGCCGGAAGCGTCGTACACGATCTCGATCGTATTGCCGGAGCTGAACGTGATCAGCTTAGGCAAATTTAAATGATTATAGGTTATGCTGCTGATGCCTTTGTAGGAATCTGACTTCAGGTTGCCGTTGCCGTCATACGTATAGCCGGCGCCGGTGCCGGGTTTGAAGCCCTCGGTTTTGCCGCTGGCGTCGGCTACGGAAGTGAGGCGGTTGG
>CAZIHS010000042.1:0-3694 GCA_964538765.1 uncultured Gammaproteobacteria bacterium
TCCGTCAGCTCGTAGCGATGCCAGCCATGCTGCAGCGTCCGGTTGGCGCGGAAGTGGGGCGTGGCGGCGGGGGCTGAGGTCCACGATACGCCGGGCTCTATACTCCCCAAACGGCTTGAGCCGTAGAGGTATTGTTCCTGCCAGGTCACAGGGAGCGGTCGGCATCTATCAAATAGCTCATTATCTTTTGGTTACACAGGTCTGGAGACGTGCAGATAATGGTACAGGTCTGGAGACCTGTACCAGCGGTAGCGCGATACTTTTGCTTAGTTTTGAGGAGACTGGGTGAGTGAACACTTGTAGCAGCGGGGTCTAATTGCAAATTGGTTTTGTTGTCTTAACTACAAATCCTAAGCTATCTGTCCATATCCTAATTTTATATCCGGATGCATCGCCACCAGTTCTCCTTATTGTATATCTAGACAAGGGCGATAATTTAAAATCACCTACTGAAATCATTATCATATTTTTTTTTATTTCAAATTCTTTAGTTATTTTATTAATATTAACTTTATCTGGAGCAAAACAGCTAGAGGCAGAGAACCTAAATTCATATACATCTAAATTGTTCTCATTGACAACTGAAAAACGGTCAAATTTTTTCGAACTGCATGATACCAATATTTGATTTTTTACATCAAAAGAAATTTCATTGCTCTGACACGAAGTCAACAAAACAATGACAGCAAAAATGCTTCTCAATTTAATTTTCACCATGAATAAGAATTTATATACTCCCCAAAGTCAATTTTATGCAAAATTCCCTTTTTAGAGGCGTACGACTTTAGATAATTAGTGTCTGTCCATTTAGTCTCGGTTTAACAAAATCCTTCAGTACGGCAACATAAGTTCCCATGCTAATTTAGCCGGCATTTGCGTTTTGGGTTGTTTCGGAGGTTCATTAGGCCCAGAATTTGCGTTTTGAAGCAATTTTTACTTTGAATGGGCAGTCTGCTCCCATGAAAGTACTAAAAAAGTACTTAAAATTTGGCTTCAGACCTGCTTTAGCAAGGCCGAAGTCATCACTCTGATGTTATAGGCGATGACGCTCCACATCACTTTGCTTTTAAAATGTTCAAGTCCTTTCCAGTTGCATCTTGTCAAATTAAACCCCCGGATCAAATTGGAAATATTGGCTTCCATGCCGCTTCTCCATTTCTTCAACCGGGTCTCCATGTTTTTGCTGCTTACGATGTTTTTCAGGCTACCCACGATCTTGTTAAAAACGATATTGATGAAGCCTTTTTCCTGTGCGTATTCGGCATTGGCTTTGGATGCGTATCCGCCGTCGGTGGCGCTGTCCCTGGGCACTTTGCCGTATGAGTCTATCAATTTATTTATCGTGCCTTGATATAAAGTACTGTCTGCCGGATTGCCATTGAGTATATCGCAAATCAGAATAAGATTGCTTTTCCACTACCGATGTTGACTTTATGTCCGAATTTCACCTTCCTGTTGCCTTTTACGATGAGGTCGGTGTGCAATTCATATATCGAAAACAATTTTTGGTCATTGGGCACCGCCTCGCCGGCTATTTCCTTTCGGTATGTCATATCATATACTTGGAGCATTAATGGCATCAACCGCTCCATTTGCTCGATGATCGCCCAGGCAGCTATACTACCTGTTTGAGGTTTTTTTTTATCGCATTCGATATGTTATTAATCACTTTGGTGAATAAAATCAACTGTTTATTGAACAAATCTACCCGCTTATCACCGCTTTTGGTATTGTTTATCTTGAAATATGTCTTCTTCGCGCCTTTGAGGTAGTTCTGGTATTTTAATTCCTTAACCTCCCCGGCCAGGTGGCTCAACAACCGTTGGCTCTCGTTGATGCAGCCCCATACCAAGGAATTGTTCGTGGGGTAATGCACATTCGATTCCACTACAAAACTGTCCTGCCGAAACTGCTCAACGCTCTCAAGGCCTTCCTCAATCGCTATTTTGTTGATCGCCAACATCAATTTGTCCAAACTTTCCTTACTGATTTTCGAAATATACTTTTGGTACATCTGAAAACTATATTCCCGATTCGGATTCAATTTGATAAATGCCGCACAACTTTTGGAGTCCCACTGCGCATCCTCCAATTCCCGATAATCCAAACCCTTTATTTCCTTGTACACCGCAGCACGAAGTATTTCCTCTACACTCGGCATATCGCCGCGTCAGAAGTTGCTTGATTTCTGACCACTCATATGGTCATCCTTCACCGTGTCAAGCAATTCGGGATGTTCCTCTAAAAGGGTGTCAAACAGCCCAAGTTCGGGGTTGCGTGCCCAAACTTCGGACTCATACTTCGTCTGTAAACGGGTAAACAATGGCATCTTCATGCCATAAGTTTACAACATTTCATATTAAAATCAACAATAATTTATTGATTGCCTTATCTTTACATCAATATTTGACTTTATTGACAGACACTAATTATGCAACGATGCCGTTTTTTATGATTAAAACATGACCATGGTTCATCATTGCTTACCTTTTTGATAATCTTTCCACCAGCTACTGATTTGATTAATTTTTTCAGCGTCAGGCTTTGCTGCGTCATCCAAAAGTCTAATCAGTTGCCCCGCACCGTATGTTCTACCGATGAAATCGTTAAAATTCATGAATTCATCTTGTCCAATATCTGCTCGTTTTTCTCGCCATGCACCGTCATGTGCCTTTCCTGCATTTGGGGATCGAAGAAATTCCTTGGCATAATCCCCAAGAAATACTCCAAAATAATATTCTTGACCACCTCCAATTTCTTTGATATCCTTGATATGACCTACCTCGTGAGCCATTATTTCAAGCCACTCATAAGTATCATATTTAAAATCTGCCCAGCCATACCTATTATCTTCAAAATAGTTATTTGTTAAATTTATTTGATATATGCCTTCTTTTTTACTTGGGAAAGTCATTCCTCCCCCTCCCTTTGATGGATTATAAGCTGGAAATCCGCTTCCAGCTGCATTCCGAATCTCTGCTTTCCTTAAGGCTTTTTTGGATATTTTAGTCGTTAAATTAAGCAAATGAATTGCCACTTCATTAAAATTATAGGCTTTTATGATTGTTTCGATTTTTATTGGTTTTTCATTGCCTTTTAGCTCGTCAGGGTTCCCCGAGTACTCTGTTATCTCTGTTATTTGATATTTTAGCTTTACAATTGACTTAGGCTCCAGTCCATCTAAATCCACTGCCTGTATCGGCGTATTCCCAGCAAACTGATACGGTGTATACCAAGGATAATCTCCTCGGAGCGGATCCACACTCAAAAACCTCCCAATCCCTGGATTATACACCCTGAACCCATAGTCGTAGTGATTCATAACCCCGAACTCGCCATTTTTATCCAGTTCCTTGCCATTAAAGCCGTAGCGGTAGCGCTGCGCCCCGGCGGCTGTGCTCGTGCGCATTTCAGCGCCGAAGGGGAAGTAATCCGCTCCGCCGGCGATCGCGGCCGTGTAGTAGAGCTGCGCCGTATCCGTGGGGTTGTAGATCGTGCGGCGGCCGTTGAGGGCGGCGCGCACGTTGCCCAAGTGGTCGGTCAGCTCGTAGCGATGCCAGCCATGCTGCAGCGTCCGGTTGGCGCGGAAGTGGGGCGTGGCGGCGGGGGCTGAGGTCCACGATACGCCGGGCTCTATACTCCCCAAACGGCTTGAGCCGTAGAGGTATTGTTCCTGCCAGGTCACGGTGGAGGC
>CAZIHS010000043.1:0-1891 GCA_964538765.1 uncultured Gammaproteobacteria bacterium
GAAATTAATTAACCAAATTCTGCTGGGAAAAGCACCCGAAAAGTACCATTAAGCCCCGATTTAACGACTCTTTCCGAAAGCCAAATCAGGAACGAGGTTGCCGGATCGAGAGCAGATCTTTTGGCTTTTGGGCTGGGGCCGATAAATTCATTTGCCTATCCTTATGGCACTCATAACGCTTTAACCGACACGATTGTGAGGGAGTCGTATTTGGCGGCCAGGACGGCATTGATAAGTGACGGTGGTTTCAACTTACCAACCACTAATCCGTATTTGTTAAAAACCCAATCGGTTGAGCAAGGAATTTCTTTGGATACAGTAAAAACGTGGGTAGACACCGCGGCCAACAGCCGGTCGTGGTTGATTTTGGTATTGCACAAAGTTGATAACAGCGGTGGACAATATAGCATTTCTCCTCAGCGGCTGGCCGAAATAGTTGATTATATTAAGACTAGTCCGGTATCGGTGGTGACGGTGTCGGAGGGGTATTCGCAAATGGCCAGGTAGAGATAACTTGTTTAAACGCGGCCAGTGACAAGGGGTCAGACCATATTCTCCAGTCTTTTTCCTTATTTTCGTTAAACCAGATTAGCCCGGTAACGGTTGGATAGGAATCAAGAACTTTTGGAATACTTCTTATCCAATCGGCTTTTTTGGCTCCGGGGGCCGAAGCGGTGGAAAAGATAATAATGGGTTTTTTGTAGGCTGAAAGTTTTTCCAGTCCCTGACCAAAAACCTGGTCAAAATTTTGCCATGGGTTGCCAAAGTTAAACCCGTCGATGCCAAGGTAATCTACGAATTCATCTCCGGGGTAGTAGCTGGAGATGGCGTTTTCGGCTGTGTTTGGAACCGAATCGTTGTTGACCACCCAGCCAAATTTAACTTTCGGATTACCGCTAAACATATTTTTGAGGTAACGATAGGCTTGCTGGTGTAATTTTGGAGAGTTGCCATTGGTGGTGCCCGACCATGGGTACCAGTCGCTATTCATTTCTTCAAATGGAACCAAAATTAATTCCTGACCAAAGGTTTTGGTGGCGGTAATAAACGAGTTGATGTAATTGTCCCATTTACCCACAATAATTTGCTGGTATGAAAACCGGGGGTCATTTTCTGACTTTGCATTATAGTCCATGGCTTCCCAAAAGATGACCAGAGTGGCCTTTTTTTGTTTGGCGATTGCGGCTATTTTGGAGGGAAATTGGTTTTCGTTGCCCCAGTGAACAAAAGTGGCCATATATTGCGGGGTTTGACCAACTTTGTTTTCAAAATCGGTGAAATTCTGCATTTGTCCCCCGGCGTAAACTCCCCAAGAAAGTTTTTGACCATTGGGGGCGGGGTTGGGTGGATTGGGTGATGGAGTTTGGGAATTTGGGGTTGAGGTTTCTGTTAATGCTGTTGGCAGGGTGTTTTTGGATGGATTTGCTGACCGATACCAAAGCATTTTTTGGGAATAGAGAAATAGTTGGGAGATTAAAGCCAGGCCGACAGCTAAGCTTAGGGTAAAAATGAAGTATTTGGGCTCCACAGATGAATATTTTACTATAAGAGGAAGAGAGAAAGTAAAAAATGGCGAAAGGCGATTGTTGTGAAATGGCCAAAAGTTGGTTATAATTTTTGAAAACTGCCCGGTCGTCTAATGGTAGGACAGCAGCCTTTGGAGCTGTTTATTGTGGTTCGAATCCATGCCGGGCAACAGTTTTTGCAAGCAAGGATGTGAAGTTGAAGCGCAGGATGTGGGTGGGGGCGCGGCGAAAAAAGCGGGGCTCGATTGAACAAAACTGTCGGCTCGAAACGCAAAAATTTTTATACTGATATAATGAAAGTTATGGAAGATATACCCCTTTAACTCAGGTTTGAAAGTTTGCCTCGGAAGCTAGTCTAAAGTTAT
>CAZIHS010000044.1:0-1840 GCA_964538765.1 uncultured Gammaproteobacteria bacterium
TGTATAATTCTATCTCCATGACGGAAGTTAACTATTTTGCGTAACTCCTATATTAACTAAGGAAAAAGCAATAAGGCCGGTGTAATTATTTCCTGGGAACAGGCTTTGAATTTTGAAAATGGTCGCTGCTTCCTTGTTCGCTACCAGATCCCCAAATGAGATTTATAAAGCGCCCAAAATACCAGCGACCATCATTAGCCATATGGGTTCTTGGTGGTTTTGGTTTTGATTTTTAATATTATTGTTTTCCATGACACCAATTATTTGGCGATTTTTTTTAAATGAAAGAGTCACGCAGGGTGATGATTCCGCCTTTGTTCGACAGCGGAACGCTCCCGGGCATGGAGTAGCATGACCGGAAAATCCCCGGTCACGATACTTCAATTGCCTTAAAGATCAAGATCTACATAAATCAAAGCATGATCGGAGGCTTGTTCCGAGGAATTAGTCATCTCCTCATAAGTTTCCCAATCGGTTGGCCGGGTCTGCCTTGTACCCCATAGCCCTTTTCTGAAAACACCCCCTCCGCGGAAACGGGATTCCAAGCTTTTGGAAATAAGGATATAATCCAGCCGGTTCCTAATCCCGCAGGAATCGAAGGTACCTTCCTTATTACCAACTAAAAAACCCGAAAGGCCATAGCAATTGACCAAAGGGCCGTCTTCCTCGAACAAGGCTTTTAAATTCTCTGGATAAGCGGCCTCTTGGGTATGGCCTTCATTTAAGTCTCCCATTACCACAACCAGCTTGCCTTCTTTAACCAATTCATCTACTCTTTGGCGAACCCAATCCGCCTGCCGCTTGCGCTTTTCCCCGCCTCCTCCGGATTGCGATTTAAAGTGGTTAACCAAAACATGAATGACTTCATTGCCAGGGGTAAACACTTCGTATTGCGGGCAATCCCTGCTGAACACCATACCAACTTCGTCTTTGGCATCTACATTTGACCGGATATAGCGAATAGGATATCCTTCTGCAGTCATAATACCCACATCGATTCCCCGTTCGTCGTTGCCGTCAACCAACATAACGTGCGCATAGGGCGTTTTGAGAAATTCTTCGTTAAATCTAATTAACGACGGGCGGTCTTCCGCTTCAACAATTCCAATGATCTGAGCATGGACGTCGTCAATCACCCTGGCAGTCATGCGCACCCCTATTTCGTTGGTGGGTTCCTTTGCCAGTTCAATCCATCCAATCCAATCGGCTCTGCCGTTCGCAATGACTTCGATATTCAGGCTTGGATCGGAAGGTTCGCGGTCAAATTTCCCCCGGTTTTTTCGAAGCCATGCCCATTTTGGAGCATCGGTATTTTTGCGTCGAATAGCCCCCTGGGAGTTAATGAAGTAGATATCCAATTGGACTAATAACTCCAACATCCTTTGTTTATCTGTGCCGCTGTATTCTGACTTTTCAAAAAGCGCATTCAATTCCCGATAGGCATCCAGAGCAGGTTCTCCAAGTTCCCAATCAGCAGTATCAAAGGCTTTGGGCCTTTCAAAAAGGTTTTCTACGTTAAAAGAAGCAATACGGGTCATAGTTTTAGTTTTTTGGTAAACAATGGGGTCAACTTGATTTTCAGGGGTTTCGACAGGCTTTCCGTCAATATTCCTTCAAGAAGCCGCAGACTGCAGGATGAATTTGTCCCATACCACAGCATGTTGGAGGTCGTTGACGCGTGTATGCAAAAAACAGTCGGGAGAAAGCACGCCTCAAAGCGTTTTTGGCGAACAAGACCTCCCTGCGTCCATAGTAGAAAGGCAATCTGTTGGCAAGTCCGTCACACTCTGGCTGTACCAGTTAAAACAGGGCGCAAAAACGGTGGATTCGGAAGGGGGAG
>CAZIHS010000045.1:0-1717 GCA_964538765.1 uncultured Gammaproteobacteria bacterium
AATCAAAGATACGTTATTTGATAATCAATTGGTTACGCTGTAACAACTCTATTAATTCTCCAACCAACTCCAACAATACTATTCTGCAAACAGAATTGTCTTGGGTTGATACTATTTCGTGAAGCAGATTTCAAATTTATTCTCCAAATATTCATGGTTTATTTTTTTCATCATGGCAGCCAACTATTGTATACCCGAAACTCCAAATAAGTACCCCCATCCTTTTTCCCTCTTACTTTGTTGGTCCAGGTTGTGGGTAAGTAAATCCCTTATTTGCGAGGTCCCTTATCTTTTTTCCTGTTTTTCCCGGTCCCCTCAATCGTCCAGTGGCCTTTTGATCTTGTCCCAGCCTTTTTTCTGCGGATAACCCCAAAATTGGGAAGACATACCTCGCCCTCTCCAAATCTGGCCCGCTCTTCTCCCCCAAAAATCTCAGAAAACCCCCTCTCCCCCGCCGAAGACCCCGGCAGACGATAACAAGATGTGAATGCTGCGTAGAAGTACAACATCAATTATGGTTTAGCTTATGAAAAAAAACCGGCAGCGGTTGGCGCTTCGGTTTTGCTTCCCTAAGGTAAGGTAAAAGGGCTAAAAGTCAAAGAGGTAGGGCTCAAAAAGGCAGCGTCAGGCAAAAAAGGTTTCCAAAGCCTCGGCTTTCGCCCTCCTGAAATCAATGGCGACTCCTTCCAGCGTTTTCCCCTCTTTCAGGAGTTTCAGCGCCTCTGCAACTGAAATCTGCGTCCTATGGCTTAGGCAAAGTACTGTATCCGGCCTGGACCGATAAATCGGCGTTGCTGATATGTACCATGTGGAGTGGCATGTTGATTTAAGTTTGGCGCCTCGAATCTACAATGCCGCTCCATTTTTATTTAGTTCGCATACCCAAAAGTTGACGGCGTGAAGCATATTTACTTAATCCTGCTTCCTGACCAATTAGAATACCATTTCCCTTCCTGTTTGTATTTGCTTGTGAACCTGGTATTACTGTCATTGAAAGTAATTGTGATTTCACCACTGCCATTGGTCTGGTACCATGTTCCTTTCATAACGTTTCCTGTTAATATCCCATCTAATTTACCGTTTTTATGTTCATAAGTGCCAAATATGCGATTTCCCTGCACTTGAAGCGTGAGTTCGCCATAATTGGTTTCCCATGTACCCGCTGGCGAATTATATTTTGTTGTTTCGGGTGCTGAAGTTACTTCTCTTGTCCATTTACTTCCAAATCCGCTGCTTGACCAAACCAATTCTAAATCATTATTGGAAACAATTCTAATTGTTAGAGAACCTAAGTTTCTTAAATCTCCTCCGGGAACATCTGACCAGTCACCATAAATTAATTTTTCATGTATTTTACCTTGAAAGACATTCCTGAATTTTGGTGCTCCATCACCAAACCACCACAATTCGTTTCCGTTTTGACGGATGTAATATGTTGCTCCATCGTTGCAGGACCAAATGCCGGTTAAATTTTGACTAAAAAGTGAAGACGAACAACAAACCAAGCATAAAATGATAAGATTTTTCATATTTTTTTATTTTTTGTAATGAATTCGTAGGTGTCATTTGTGTTTATTTTTAAAATTCAGAGTAAAGATGATTTTGAATTGTTGGGAATTTGTCTTTAATGCTTTATTTTTACGTTATCTTTTACTGTCGGTTGTTTAAAATGCCGTACAACTATTGTATTGGCGAAACCCACTGAAGTGAAACCAGA
>CAZIHS010000046.1:0-1669 GCA_964538765.1 uncultured Gammaproteobacteria bacterium
TCACATCTGTCCAAAATAGTTATTAGCAATTGAAAGGGTGCAACGATTCAGGTAGAAGTTTTCTTCGCCAAAAGAAAAAACCAAACCTGGAAAGGATGCACCCCGATGAATAGATTTAACAGCATTTTCGGTCAAATTCTACACCTTTTTTCAAGACGAGAGTTCTTTGAAACTGTATATGAAACCCAGGCGGAACGAGGTGCCAAGGGATTCGGTTGTTGGGACCAATTCGTGGCCATGCTTTTTTGTCAATTAGGCCAAGCCCATTCTCTGAGAGAGATTTGTGGCGGCTTGGCCAGTTGCTTTGGAAAGGCAAAGCATCTGGGGTTAAAGAAAGCTCCGAAGCGGTCAACATTGTCTTATGCCAATGAGCACCGGCCATGGCAGCTATACGAGAAAGTCTTTTATCAGCTTTTGGGCAGATGCCAGCAATTATACCTTGGTAAACGTCGTTTCCGGTTCAAGAATAAACTCTTCAGCCTGGATGCCACGGTGATTGAACTTTGCGCCAGTCTTTTCGAATGGGCCAAGTTCCGTCAGACCAAGGGTGCGGTGAAGCTCCATTTGCTTTTGGATCATGACGGATACCTTCCTGTATTTGCCCATATCACCGATGGCAAAGTCCATGAGGTAAAGGTTGCCCAGGCCATGACCTTTCCAACGGGATCGATCGTAGCCATTGATAAAGGGTATATCGATTACGAACTCTTTTGGAGATGGACCCAAGGAGGCGTTTTCTTTGTTACCCCACAAAAAGACAACGCCCGTTATAAGGTTTTGGAACAGAAAGCCATTCCTATGAATAGAAATATTCTGGCGGACGAGATCATTGAGCTTGACGGGTTCTATTCTCATCAGAAATATCCGGGTCTATTGAGACGGGTGGAAGTCTTGGATGAGGAAAACGAAAGGGTCATCGAGCTTCTGACCAATCATATGACCTTTGGGGCAACGACCATTGCTGCAATATACAAGGACCGGTGGCAGATCGAGATCTTTTTCAAGACCATTAAGCAGAATCTGAGGATCAAGACCTTCGTGGGAACTTCGCCAAATGCGCTAATGATTCAGATTTGGACAGCACTGATCGCGATTCTGATTTTGAAGTATCTGAAGTTCCGGTCCAGCTTCTCGTGGTCGTTATCCAACCTGGTGGCGTTGTTGCGATACAACCTTTTTACATACAGGGATTTATGGGCATGGATGGATCAACCTTTTGAACCTCCGCCCGTAATCCCCTTGCAGGAGCAACTATCACTAAATTGGACAGCATCGTAATTGATAGAGAAAAAAAAGAGGCAACCTGATTTTCAAAGAACAAATTTAACCCGTCCAAATACCTGATTTTACAAATGCCAGTGAGGTGTTTTCAGGTTATTTTGGACAGCAATGATTTAGAAGCTTGATTCAGAATCTGGAATTATCTACTCACAACGAATACCTTGCCCAAAAATGAAATTTTTAATCGATAATGGAAAAGGATACTGATTGAATAGGCATTCCTTTATCTCAGAGAAGAATTATTTTATCATCTCATTCTTCAATGCTGTTTTTTTTGTTATATGGGACATATCGCGCCGTCTAAAACTTGTCCGGGAAAGGCATGGAAGAAAAAATTATACCGTCTTTATTGGAGCGACACACCTCGGCGATATTCTCTTGGCGACAC
>CAZIHS010000047.1:0-1562 GCA_964538765.1 uncultured Gammaproteobacteria bacterium
AAGGTCAACATCTCCAACCTAAGAAAGGCTACCGGAGGTTTAGTTCAACAAGGGGCTTGCTTCTACGCTGGCTGACGGAATAAACATCAGCTTTTAGTTCTTTATTCAGCAATAGCTCGGGCTGAAAATTCATTGTTCATCTTTTGTACATATCTTCGGCTTCGGGTTCGCTACTGGGCTGACGTTCGGGCGAAAAGTACATTGAATGCCAGCGCAGCAGCAAGCCCTACCGTTGGCCGGAAATGGCCGCCGGCAAAGTCATTTTAACCGGGGGGTTCAGCCAGCGGCGGCCACGAAAACCCGCCCTTATCAGGGCTTTGGTTTTCTTAATTCCGGCCAACGGATCACGGCATGACACCTGTGAAAAGAACTAAAGCGGCCACTCTCCGCCAACAAGCGGTTTGCCTCAATTTCGGGGCGGCCTACCAGGGTGTCAACCTTGTTTTGTGGCTTTATTCCCGACACGAAGTCGGGAACCGCCCCAAAACTGCGGCAAGCCGTGATCCGTTACCACCAATGCTAAAAGACAGACAACGTATGACAAGAATAAAACAAATCGTATTAACAATCTTGACAGTTACACTACTGACAGGTTGCGACTTCATTAAAAACACCTTTACCTATAAGGACAAAACAAAAGAGTTTGTTGAGTATTTATTGAAGGAAGACTACAATAAATGTGTTGACCTTTTCGCAATGGAACACGAAATGGCAAAAAATACCAACATTGACACAATGAAAATGGGGTTAGCCAATTTCAGACAACTTATAGTTAATAATTGGGGGACAGAGTTGGAATATTCGTTTATGAAATCTGAAAAGAAATTTTCAACTGTTGAAGCCGACAATACTCCACCTAACACGACACTTGTATTGGTAGAATTTAATAACCAAAAAGACATTGGTGTTTTGCAAGTATTGTTTGACGACAAATCAAAAAAGATTTTAAACATAAAGACACTTGACGTAAAAGCACCAATTCCGACAATGACATATTTTTGGCTCTTTGGACTTCTTGCCATTTGTATTCCAATATTTAACATTTATGTAATCAGACAAATAAAACGTAGCGACCTAAAAAAGAAATGGCTTAAATACATTGCTGTCATTTGCCTAAACACTCCTGCAATAACTTATGCCGCAGTTAACGGACTTTCATTTAAATTAATAAATCTTCAAATTCTATTAGGAGTGAGTTTTGGTTATATGGGTTACTTAAATTCCTATTGGACATTTGGAATTCCGCTTGGCGGACTTTATTGGTTTTGGAAACTTAGACAACAAAAAAACGAAGTAACAGAACCTGAAATTACGACTGAACAAAGTATAGAAACAGAACCAACGACTGACAATGCAAAACCAACGACTGAATAAAAGCACTGGTGGTAACACGGGTTTGGCAAAAGTGGCGGTTCAGTTCTCCGCAGACACATTTATGGTTAATCAAAGTTTGGTTCTCCGCATCAACATTAGTGGTGAAAATCGCCACCTTCGCCAAGCCCGAAACCGTTGCCTGCAACCTTAAACAGACAGTTTGTAAAGAATGATAAATTGGTTAAAGA
>CAZIHS010000048.1:0-1520 GCA_964538765.1 uncultured Gammaproteobacteria bacterium
GCTGAATCTCCAAACACCAGCCCAAATCGTTTCCAAGGTCAAGAGTTAGCTACGAATTGGTCCCCTATGGAGTATTACTTGGATTAAAAAGTTTACTATGGATCGCTTTTCGTCGTAACAGGTGCCGTTGTCCCACAAAACCGTTGATCGAAAAGGTAAAATCAAATATGAAAGTCGCCCTTGTTCACGATTACCTAAAGGAATTTGGTGGAGCCGAATCGGTGCTGGAATCTCTCTCCGATCTTTACCCCGACGCCCCAATCTATACCGCCCTTTTTGTTCCCTCGGCCTTGGGCCCCCACCGCCTTCGTTTGGTCAAAAAATGGCGGGGGAGAATCCATCAGTCTTTTTTTCGCTTTATCCCTTTTGCCTCTTTCCTAATCAGTCCTCTTCGTCTTTTGTCTCCTCTGGCATTTTATTCTTTCAATTTTTCCGGTTTTGATTTAATTATTTCTTCTGCCACTGGTGCCTACTTTCCCAATGCTCTCAATAAAAGGGGAGCCAAACTAGTGTGTTATTGCCACACCCCGCCCCGCTATCTCTATGGTCTTCCCACTGCCCGAAATTTCACCAAAAACCCAGTTATTCGGGCATTTGTTGCCATTTTTAACCATCTCTACCGGCTTCTTGACTTCAGGTTTTCCCAAAATGTTGACCAGTATATTGCCAATTCTTATACCACCGCCGGCCGAATCCGCAAATATTACCGCCGTTCCTCAGTCGTCATCAACCCTCCTGTCGACACTGTGCAAATAAGCCACCTGTCTTTGCCTCGTCGGTCCAAAAATATATACTATCTGGCCGGTGGCCGTTTTGCCCGGGCCAAACGTCTCGACCTGGCCATTCTGGCCTGTAATCAACTAAAACTTCCTGTAAAAATTTTTGGCCGGGATTTTGCCAATATCGAATCCGAACTCCGGTCTATTGCTGGCCCCACCATCGAGTTTATTGGAGAAGTCACTCAGGAAGAGAAGTTTGTTTTATACAAAAACTCCATTGCTTTTATTTTTCCCTCCGACAACGAGGACTTTGGCATCATGCCGGTTGAAGCCATGAGTCAGGGTTGCCCGGTAATTGCCTACGGTGTCGGCGGTGCTGCCGAAACCGTTCTCGACGGCCAAACCGGCGTTCTCTTTCACCATTTAACCCGGGAAAGCTGTGTCCAGGCAATTAAGCGTTTCCAAAGCCTTACTATTAACCCAAAAGCCTGTATTTCCCGCGCCTCTCTATTTTCTCCCCAAATCTTTAGAAATAAAATTAAAAAGCTTACGAGTTCCGTCAGTTTTTCTTCGGCCATTCCTATAAAACCCCTCCAAATATTTTACTAGCGTCTATTCTGCTCGACCACCATTGTCTACATAGTCTTCTGAGTAAAAAGTGCTTTTCCAACCTGCTATTTACAAAATCCAAAATCATCACCACCTGTTGATGTTTTAGGTGGTAACTACCTCTTGAATTTGGAAATATCGTAGCTAACTCTTGACCTTGGAAACGATTTGGGCTGGTGTTTGGAGATTCAG